>JBDTZT010000327.1:0-5399 GCA_040005005.1 Actinomycetota bacterium | reverse complement strand
AAACGACGCGTAAGAATGTGCCGAAAATGAGTCCGTGCGACCAGCGCGAACGATGAGCGAAAAACCGCTGATACGGATACCACAAAAACCGCAAAATCCCCCAGCGCGTATATTGCTTGCTCATCGTGTCGAGGTCGGGGCCGAACATCAATCCGCCGGATAGAAAAGCGATTGTCACCACTGCGGAAATCGCCGAGTTTCCGCTAATGCGCCAACCGGCGACGAAAACGGGTGCGACCAAGAGAAAGGTGATTGCGTCGTGTGTTTTTCCGCTTGGCATATTTTAGCGAACTCCAAATTCCCAAATTCCAAACAGAATCTTTTTGCTCAAAGGATGATTTGACTGTTTCAAGGCAAGAATAATTTGCGAACGATGATGTGCTTCGTGTGAACTCAGATATGCGGCAAAAGCCGTGACGTGCGGTTTGAAACCTTTCACCCGTCCGCCGTTTTCGACCGATTTTTCGATTACTTCCGAAATAACCGCGCCCGATTTCGCCAGACAATCTTGCAAAAATCCCTTCTCACCCGCGTTTTCTTTCTCGATTTTCGTAACCTTTTCCAGCGCTTCGGGCAGCGCCGCTTTGATCCACATCAAACGCACATTATTGATGTGCGCAAACTGCTCGCCAACCGTTCGACCTTTGGAAACGAGGCTCTCCACCAAATTTTCTTCGGCGATCGCATCCACTAGATAAAGATTGATTCGATTATTGATTTGCCACGTTTCGATGAGTTGTGCTGCATCCATAAACGCCCGAATTATACCACAAATTGCCAATTGTTTTTGGCAACTTGCCTGCCTTGCAAGACGATTTTCCGCGTTTTTGTTAGAATTTTCTTTCGGCCTTCAATTTGCTTTCCGAGCAATTGGGAATCTGAAATCTGAAATCTCGATGAAATCTTTTTGGACAAAATTAAAAACGACGCTTGCGATGATCAAATTCGAGCATACTTTGTTCGCGCTTCCTTTTGCTTTCTTAGGTGCAGTTCTCGCGGCAAACGGCTTGCCGGCGTGGTGGCAGATTCTCTGGATTACGGTCGCCATGTTCGGCGCACGTTCGGCGGCAATGACCTTTAATCGAATTATTGATAGAAAATTCGACGCTGAAAATCCGCGCACCGCGAACCGCGAATTGCCATCGGAGAAGATTTCGCTAAAATTCGCGTGGTCGTTTTTTATGGTTGCGGTGGCGCTCTTTGAAATCGCCGCTTACTCGCTTAATTGGCTGACTTTTGCGCTTTCGCCCGTCGCGCTTTTGAGCATTTTGGGCTACAGCTACGCAAAAAGATTTACGAGCTTCGCGCATTTGATTCTCGGTTGGAGCTTGGCAATTTCACCAACCGCAGCGTGGATTGCCGTGCGCGGCGCGATTGATTCGGAAATTCCGCTTTTGTTGTCACTGCTCGTGATGATGTGGACGGCAGGTTTTGACATTTTATACGCTTGTCAGGATTTTGAATTCGATCGAAAAGCCGGACTTCGTTCGATTCCGGCCCGTTTCGGCATCAGAAATTCGCTCTGGATTGCGCGGCTTTTTCACGCGCAGGCGTTTATCGTTTTATTTGTTTTATATCTCGTTACCGAACGCGGATGGCTCCGGCTGAGCGGTGTTGCGGCGGTCGGCGCATTGATGATTTATCAGCACACGCTCGTCAAACCGAATGATTTATCACGAATGAACGCGGCATTTTTCACGACCAACGCGTTTGTCAGCGTGATTTTGTTGCTGACCTTCGGCGGCGCGGTTTTCGTTGGGAAATTATAGGATTTTTATAATTTCACCCAATCATTTTTTTTCCACTTAACAAAATCATTGTTGTAATACTTTGAATATGTTATCCGATTTTGCTTATCCACTTTTATATCTGTAGATTTAATTACTCCAATATGTCTGCATTTGTAATCATCAGATAAAGCAACAAAGGCTAAAAGATCAAAATTTTGCGAATTCAGAGAAATAATATTCACCTAAATCAGCAACAAATTTTTTAGAACTAAATCGTGTATTTCCGCCGAACTTGTTATTGAAAAGTTCTTCTATTTCTGATTCAATATTTCGTTTTTGTATTAAAAGTAAATTTAGTTTTTCGTCGAACTCCATTCACACCTGATGTCCGAACTATTCTATGATCTGGCCTCTACCTACAAAAATCTATTTTGTGATCAAATTTTTATAAATCGTGCCGCCTTTCATCACAAACTCCACATTTTCCAACACTTTCACATCTTGCAAAGGATCGTTTGTGACGGCGATGATGTCGGCATATTTCCCCGCCGAAATCGAACCGACAGTGTCGCTCCAGCCAAGCAGATCCGCGCCATTAACAGTTGCCGCCTGAATCGCCTGCATCGGCGTCAGACCAAATTTGACCATATAGAAAAACTGTTTGCCGTTCCAGCCGTGCGGATAAACGCCGGCGTCCGTCCCGTAGGTTACTTTCACGCCAGCCGTGACGGCTTTTTGAAAATTTTCGCGTTGCAGCCGGCCAACCTGCTTTTCCTTGTTGATGATTTTGTCGGGATAACCGAGTTTTGAATATTCGGCGAGAATATAATCGTCGTTGTAAATATCGGCGGACAGATAGGTGCCGCGTTCGATCATCATTTTGATGCCTTCCGCGTCAATCAGACTGCCGTGTTCGATCGAGGCAACGCCCGCTTTGATCGCCATTTTGATCGCTTCCGTACCGTGCGCGTGAGCGCAAGTCTTTAAACCGTGAAGCCGCGCTTCGTCCACGATCGCGTTCATTTCTTCCTGCGTAAACTGCGGTGCGCCGACGCTCGCTTCTTCCGACAAAACGCCCGCGCTCGCGCCGAATTTGATAACGTCCGCGCCATATTTGATTAAATACCTAACCTTTTTCCGCAGCGCATCAGGTCCGTCCGCCACGCCTGACATTTCTTCGGGCATGCGCCACGCTAGCCACGGCGTAAAACCATTTAAATCGCCGTGACTGCCCGTTGAACCGATGTAATAAGTGGCGACCTGCATTCTGGGTCCCGGAATTTTCCCTTCGTTGATCGCATTTTTCAGCGCAACATCAACAAAACCTTCCGCGCCGACGTTGCGAACGGTCGTAAATCCCGCGTCGAGCGTTCGTTTCGCGTAAATATGACAAGTCACTGCGCTGTCCACAAACGATTTCCTGAAAATCTCGTCGTAATAATTCCCGCCCGGATCGCCCGTCAGATGAACGTGCGTGTCAATCAAACCGGGCAGCACGGTCGCGTTTGAAAGATCAATCACTTTCGCGCCCGATGGAATTGTCAGATTCGCGCCAACCGACTTGATCAGGTCATTTTCAATCAAAATCATCTGATTGGTCAAAACCTTACCGGTCGACGTATCAATCAATTTTCCCGCCTTGATCACCGTGACGGTCGAATTTTGCGCATTAGCCAACAAAACCGAACTCAAAAACAAAACTGCCAACAAAACCCCAAAAATAATAATTTTTCGCATTTTTCCGAATCTCACTTTAGTTTTTTGCAAATTGCTTAAAGAAACAGTTATCTAAACATAAAGGCAAAACCCGAGCGCGTCAAATAACCCGCGTATTTACTTAGCTTTTCGAATAAACATAACGCGCTTTCTCTGATAAAATCCAGGCATAGAGATTGCCCTTTGAGAAAAGTGATTTGATAAAATTACGGTAAACTTATGAGAATTCCAACGCTGCAAGGCATTATCAAACGAAGACTTTTGGTAAATTTCCGCGCCGACGCGGAAAATATTCAACAGATTTTACCGAAAGAATTTCGTCCGAAGCTACATAAAGGAAAAGCTATTGCCGGAATTTGTCTGATTCGGCTTGAACAAATGCGCCCGAAATTTACGCCGCAATTTCTCGGGCTTTCGAGCGAAAACGCCGCGCACCGGATCGCCGTTTTGTGGGAAGACGAAGCAGGCAAAACACTTGAAGGCGTTTACATTCCGCGCCGCGATACCGATTCTTTCATAAATTCAGCCGTCGGCGGAACGCTTTTCCCCGGTGAACAAAACCGCGCCGATTTCACGGTCGCCCAAGCGGAAAATGAGATTGATTTCGCGATGCACTCGAAAGATAAAAAAATCGCGGTCGCACTAAAAGGAAGAATCACGGACGCGCTGCCAAAAACTTCCGTTTTTACTTCACTCGCTGAATCATCGAAATTTTTTGAAACGGGCGCGCTCGGGTTTTCCGTGACAAACAACGTAAAGTATCTGGACGGCATCTCTTTAGAAACGAAAAGCTGGAAAGTTGACGCGCTCGAAATAGATTACGTTCATTCGAGTTTTTACGATGACGAGACAATTTTCCCGAAAGGTTCGATCGAATTCGATCACGCGCTGATTATGCAAAACATCGCCCACGAATGGCACAGCGCACCGAAGTTTGAGTTAAAATAGATTTTAGTTTATGAAATTATTTGAAATCTTCATCACGTTTACTTTTCTTCTGGCTTTTGCGCTTCAAGTTTCGGCGCAAAGCGTTCAATTTCCAAATGAATTAAAAGGTTACGAGTTTTTAGGAAATGTAAAACTCAATCAACTTCGGATTTTGACCTCAACTCAAGAAAATACTGCAGAGATTTTGGGTGGAGAGTGTAGCGTGAGTTGTGAATTTGGCAAGGATTGGAATATGAGTTTTCAGTTTATATCCGAAAAAGATAATTTGTATGGCAAGCCGTTTCCGAAAGATTTGATTGGGAAACTTTATGCAATAGAATTTTATCCTCGAAATAAAATCTTGTTAGATAAATTAAACTTTTCAGGAAAGTTCAGAATGAGTTACGAAGGAATTGACGAACCCGCTCTTAATTTAAGAACTTACAGAGATAATTTTGGATTAAATTATACCGTTGTGAAAAATGCTAAGCAATGGGAAATCGTGAATATAAGATATGGAATTTCAGAACGAGCATTTAAAGATTTATTGAAAGAAGTTAAAAAGAAATAGATTTATGCAATTTTCATTTGATACAAACTTAAACAGAATCGCCGAAAAGGTTGCGGCGGGCGACCGTCTGACCTTTGACGAAGGCGTTGAACTTTATAAAACCGACGATTTGAACGCGCTCGGGAAACTGGCGGATTCGGTGCGGCGCCGGAAACACGGGCGGACGACATATTACAACGTCAACCGGCATTTTAATCACACGAATATCTGCGTCGCCGACTGCAAATTCTGCGGCTTTTACAAACGTGCCCGCGACGAGGGTGCGTACACGCATTCCGTGCAGGAAGGCATTGACATCGCCCGCACGGCCGTTGCCGAAGGTGCGACCGAGCTCCACATCGTCGGCGGGCTCAACAGCAAGCTGCCGTTCGACTATTACACCGATCTTTTCTCGTCTCTAAAACGCGAATTCCCAAAGCTGCATCTCAAAGCCCTGACGATGGTCGAGCTTGATT
>JBDTZT010000326.1:0-5412 GCA_040005005.1 Actinomycetota bacterium | reverse complement strand
TTTTGAACGATTGAGCCACCGCGCCGCGTTGTCTTCGCCGCCGTTATAACTGGCAGCGATTGCTTCGTAAAGCCCGCTGAATTGGTCGCGCAGTTCACCGATATAAACGCTCCCGATCGCGATATTTACTGACGGCAAATATAAATCGTCAGGTTTAAGGCTCACGTAACCCGCTTTTTTGTTGTATTTGAGTGCCGTATCAAAAACTAACTGCAAAAGTCCGCGGGCTGCCGAAGGTGATTTGGCATTTGCACGGAAACTACTTTCCTGTTTCATGATCGCCAGCACAAAACGCGGGTCAATTTTCAAAGATTTTGCCGCGCGAAGCAGTTCGGCGCGATAGACAACCGGATAATCTTTGACATATTTGGCCGAAACCGAAGATGTGTTTTGAATTTGATTGCCGGCGCTTAGTTGACGTAGTTTTTCGCTTGCCAAACCGCCGTAATACGATGAAATGCTGTCTTTTATCGAAGAATAAGCCGCGATTGCGTCCACTTTTCGTCCGACCTTTTCGAGCGCAAAACCTTTTAGGTATTTAACTTCGTCAGCCGTCACCATCGAATCGCTGAATTTTTTCAGTAAAAGTAAATCGTCCGCTGTTTTGACGGCTTCATTCCAGTTTTGACGGAAAAGTTCCATTCTCAGTCGGGCGTGAAGCGCGTTTGTCGCAACCGGCATTCCCGAAAACCTGCTCTGCGCTTTTTCAACCCAAAGATTTGCCTCATCATATTTTTTTGCTTCGCGCAAAGCGTCAATAATATTTAAAAAAGCCGATTCGATTTTCTCCCCGAAGGGAAACATAATCGTGTATTGCTCGTATGTTTTTGCCGCTTCCGTATTTTTTCCCAGTCGAATCAGACACGCGCCTTTAAAAGCCAAACCTTCGCGCCCGTCTTTGGTCGCCGCAAAATCTTTTAATAATTTATCGAACCAATCAACCGCTTTTTGATATTGACGTTCCCACATCAAAGAACGTCCGATTCCGAACAATGCCTTCGGCCGCGCATTTGTGTCGGACGGATAATTATCCAAAACCTTTTGCCAATGCTCACGTGCTTCAGGAAAATGACGATTCGCCATATAAACATCGGCGCGGCTCAGATGTTCGGCGACCGTCAAAGTTAAGAGGTTACCTTGTCCGTCGCGGCTTGTTTGATCCTTTTCGGTCACGAGTTTTAACGCCGAATCCGATTGCGCGAAAGTCAAAATTGAAAAAGTTAAAATTATTGCGAATAAAAGAATTGATTTTTTCATAGCGGCGAATTTATTGGGAAACGGTTTGCGCCTTATAGCTTACCGCAATTTTAGACGAGATAAAAATGCCGCACGTTGCCGTCTAAAAAATTGAATTTCGGCTAAAATTGTTAAATTGCTCTAAAACAGATCAATTTGACCAAACTGCATTTGAGGCGGACCTCTTTGCCCATCGGGCAGCGACAAAAACCTTACGGGGGAGACGCCTGATTTTCATATTCAAAGTGCTTTGCTTCTCCCGCAAAGACGTTTTTACGACACGCAATTTGGTTTACCCGACGCGCAACTACATTTGCCCGACGCGCAACTACTTTTGTAGAAGGCATAAAAGCATTTTCTCAATACGCATTGTTGTTTTCCCGATACGCAAAGGTGTTTTCACCAATCGCAAACGCGATTTTTATCGCGGAAAGACATTTTCCGGCAACGCAAGCCGTTTGTGCGGCAAAAATCGCTGGATTTTCGAAATAAACCCGATTTTTTATCAACTTTGAGTTATAATTATCGAAACCAATGCTGAAACATTGCGTAAAATGTAATTTACGCGCATTTCATTGCAAAATTCTGAAAAACAAACAAGAGGATTATTAAATTGAAAATATTTTCACGCCAATTTTTCGCCGTTTTATTTATATTATCAGTCGTTTTCTTTGCCTTCGGACAATCAAAATCAAAGCCTTCGGACAAATTCAAACAACTTGACGAAGATTTACCGACGCCGAACGAACAACGCACGGCTTCGGGTGCGCCGGGCAATAAATATTGGCAAAACCGTGCCGATTATACGATTGATGTCGAACTCGACGATGCCAATCAGCGTATTTCGGGCAAGGAAACCGTAACCTACAAAAATGCTTCGCCCGACACGCTTAGTTATATTTGGCTGCAACTCGACCAGAATCTTTTTGCTAAAGATTCCAACGCCGTGAAAACGCAAACCGCGCCGAATTTTGAAAATCCGAATGGTTTTCCGCTGTCGGCGGTCGAACAGCTGGCCGCCCGCGAATATGATGGCAAAGTAAATATCACGGATGTTACGGACGCGAAAAACGCGCCTTTGAAATATACGATAAACGGCACGATGATGCGGATTGATTTGCCGATACCGCTTCTTTCGGGCGGAACTTTTGTTTTCAACGTCGCATGGAATTATGCCATCAACAATCAACGTATTTTCGGCGGTCGTGCCGGTTACGAATATTTTCCGCGTGACGGAAATTATATTTACGAAATGGCGCAATGGTTTCCGCGAATGGTGGCCTACACCGATTATAAAGGCTGGCAGCACAAACAATTTTTAGGAGCCGGCGAATTTACACTGGAATTCGGTGATTATCTTGTCAGAATAACGACGCCGAACGATATGGTGGTGTCAGGCTCAGGCGTTTTGCAGAATCAAAAAGACGTTTTGAAACCCGAATGGATTGCGCGTTTGAAACAAGCCGAACTGGCGAAAGAACCACTAAAAATTATCACCAACGAAGAAGCCAAAGCAAATGAAGCGAGTAAACCGACAGGCAAAAAAACCTGGATCTTTAAAGCCGACAATGTTCGTGATTTTGCTTTCGCGACCTCGCGTAAATTCATCTGGGACGCCCAAGGTCACCAGGTCGGCGACAATAAAGTGATGGCGATGTCGTTTTATCCGAATGAGGGAAATCCGCTCTGGGAAAAATATTCGACGCAAGCGATTATTCACACGTTGAACGTCTATTCGCGTTACACCTTTACCTTTCCGTATCCGGTCGCGCAAAGCATCAACGGTCCGGTCGGCGGAATGGAATATCCGATGATTTGTTTTAACGGTCCGCGTCCGCTTCCCGACGGAACATATTCGGCGCAGACGAAATACGGTTTGATTTCGGTCGTCATTCACGAAGTCGGACATAATTTCTTCCCGATGATTGTCAACTCCGACGAACGCGACTGGACCTGGATGGATGAAGGTTTAAATACTTTTCTGCAATATCTGGCCGAACAGGAATGGGAGAAAAATTACCCGTCGCGGCGCGGCGAACCGCAAAACATTACCGAATATATGTTGTCGGAAAATCAAGTTCCGATCATGACGCAATCGGATTCGCTTTTGCAGTTCGGCAACAATGCTTACGCGAAACCCGCGACGGCTTTGAATATCTTGCGCGAAACTGTTTTGGGCCGGGAATTGTTCGATTTCGCCTTCAAACAATACGCCCAACGCTGGAAATTCAAACGCCCCGAACCATCGGATTTTTTCCGCACGATGGAAGATGCGAGCGGAACTGATTTAGACTGGTTTTGGCGCGGCTGGTTTTATTCGACCGATCACGTTGATATTTCCATCGAAAACGTCAGGCTTTATCAAATAAACACACAAAATCCGGACGTTGAAAAAGAACTTCAGCGCAAACAAGCCAACGCAAAACCGACCACACTTTCACAGCAGCGCAATGAACCTTTGCCGAAACGAATTGATCTATATCCGTCGCTGCGCGATTTTTACAACGATTTTGACCAATTCAAAGTGACCGACAAAGACCGCCAAAATTATGAAGCGTTTTTGGCGAATCTGGACGAAAAGGAAAAATCTCTGCTGAACGGAAATAATTATTTTTACGTCGTTGATTTGAAAAACATCGGCGGGCTTGTGATGCCGGTTATTTTCAAAGTCGAATATATGGACGGCACGAGCGAGGAAATCCGGGTTCCGGCGGAAATCTGGCGTTACGATAATTTCAATGTTTCAAAACTGATTATCACGAAAAAAGAGGCAAAAGCAATCGTGCTTGACCCGAATCTCGAAACTGCCGACGCCGATTTGAAAAATAATTTCTTCCCGCGCCGTTTTGTTCCAACCCGTTTTCAGGTTTTTAAAGCAGCACCGCGTTCAAATCTGCAGCCTGTTCCAAATCAACCGCGTTCGACAATACCAAGTTCAATTGCAAGTTTGACGGGAAAATGGACAATCGCAATTGACGCGGGCGGACAACAATTGCCTTTTACATTAAATCTGATTCAGGACGGAGCAAACGTCACCGGAACGATTGATTCGGCACAAGGTTCAATCGCGATTTCAAGCGGTAAATATGAAAACGGCGTTTTAACCTTGAAATCAACTTCACCGATTGAACTGACTTTTGTCGGAAATATCAGCGGAAGCGGGATCAGCGGAAATGTGACTGCGCCGCAAGGCACGACAACCTTCAGCGGCTCAAAGACGAACTGATTATGAAATTGAAATCAATTCAAATATTTTTGGTTTTCGCGTTAATTTTGAGTTGGACGGTGAATGTTTTTCCGTCCGGCTTTCACACCTATCATACGAGTCTGACGCGAATGGACTACAATGCGAAAGAGAAACTTATCGAAATTTCCGTGCAACTTTTTAATCACGATCTTGAGCCACTGCTCGAAAGACGCTTGAAAAAACAGGTTGACCTTGAAAAAACGCCTGAGGTTGACGGGGAAATTTTCAAATACCTCAGCGAAAACCTGATTTTTCAAAATAAAAAAGGAGAAGTGCAAAAACTCAAATGGGTCGGTAAGGAGTTTGATACCGATATGGTTTTTGTTTATGTCGAAATTCCATATAAGGAAAGTTTGGACGGCGCAAAACTGCAAAACACAATCTTTTTTGAAAGTTTTTCCGAACAAACAAATTTGGTTGTCGCTCATTTCGACGATTTGAAAAAAGATTTAATTTTCAAATCCGGCGATAAATTTAAGGAATTTTGATTGTAAATTTAATGGTAGGGAAGGTCGGCTCTTTTTCAAAAGCCGACCTCTGCTGTTTTAGAATAGTTGCAAGGTAAATGAAAAACAAGAGTATATTTAGACTTCTGCGATCTCATTTTACCGTTAACCGACAAGTTAAATGAGATTTTGAGGTTCCTCCATATTGTAATGGTTTTTTTTAGTCGAAAACTATCACAGTTTTAGTATAATTAATATATTTATTTTTTTAATATTAGAGAAAACGATATTTAATGCCTTACAAGGCTCGTGTTACAATCAAGAAAATCGAATATTTTTGGAGTGGAAAAAATGAAATTAGCATTAAACGGCGCGACGACAATGCACGCCGATTTGGAAACCGACATCAAAGCCGCCAGTGCGGCCGGATTTGAACTTATCGAAATATGGGCGGCAAAATTGCGCGAGTTTTTGAAGACGAAA
>JBDTZT010000325.1:0-5413 GCA_040005005.1 Actinomycetota bacterium | reverse complement strand
GAATGCATCGGCGAAAATTTTCGCACCGACTTTGCTTGCTTGACACAAATGAGTCAAATCTGAAGAAATTCCGTCACTTAAATCAATCATTGCCGTCGCTAGATTTTTCTCACCAATAATTTGTCCGATTTCAGTTTGCGGATTTGGTGCTAATTGCTTCAAAAGCAATCTGTTATAGTCTGATTGCCCATATCTTTCGCCTTTTTCCAAAAGTTTCAAACCGGCCGCTGCGCCGCCTAGTTTTCCGGTTACAAAAATAGAATCGCCGGCTTTCGCACCCGAACGCAGAATTGCTTTTCCCCGAAAAACTTCACCGGCGGCAATCGAATCAATGACGATTTTATCGGGCGTTTTGGAAACGTCGCCGCCGACGAGTTCAACGCCGTATTTTTTCGCCAAAGTCAGGTAACCTTGGTAAAATTCATCAACGAAATCGGTCTTCCAAATGTGCGCGGGAACGCCGATCGAAACCATTGACCAGACAGGTTTGGCGCCCATCGCAGCGACATCCGAAAGCGAAACGGCTAATGCTTTATGACCGATAAATTCGGGTTTCGACCAGTCGAGCCGGAAATCAATATCCTCGACGAGCAGATCGGTCGTGACGACCAGATCCGTCTTGGAATCTTTCGGCAACACGGCGCAATCGTCGCCGATTTTCGTCAGAGAATATTTATTTTTAAGATTTTCAATAAACTCAAATTCGGTCGGCATAAAAAATCGTTGACAAGAAAGGTAATAAACTCTTACAATAACGGCGGCACAATTTATAAAAAACTTTAACACAAAAGAGGCATACAATGGGATCCGCAGCAGTCTTAATACCGGAAAAAATCTTCTTCAAAATCGGCGAAGTTTGCGACATTGTTGTTGTTCAGGCGCATGTCCTGCGCTACTGGGAAACCGAATTTCCCCAACTTTCTCCGCAAAAAAATCGTTCTGGACAAAGGAGTTACCGGCGGCGCGATGTCGAAATTGCGCTACGCATCAAAGAACTTCTTTATGAGGACGAATATACAATTGCCGGGGCAAGAAAGAAACTTCAAATCGAATTGCGCGAAACGAGCCGTCTGAAAATCGTTCCGAATGAACCCCTCAAAACGGAAAATTTTATTCAACCCGTGATAACTCCGGTCCCGGAAATCGAAGAATTTGACGAGATTGAAGAATTTGAGCCGGAATTAGAAGTTATTGCGAAAGATTTCGCTGAAAGTAAATCTGCCGGTGTCAATTCACAACGCCGACAGGCTTTAAGCGAGCTGGCTTCGCAGCTTCTCGAATTACGCGAAATGCTCAAAACCAAAAAGGTTGACGAAAAGAATTCCTATCAAAGAAGATATTAAAACAAAAGTTTTGGAAAATATTTTTAATCTATTTTGAATTCTCATTTGGTTCTTCCGTGCATTCTTCATCATCAAAGCCGTTGTTGTCGTCATCGTCCTTGAAGCACATCTGATCTTTGCCGTCCCAATCGCCAAAATCCATTTCGTACTTATCGGCTTTTCCGAGGTCCAGATTGTCTTGTTTATAAACCTGTTCGGTGCCGTCCGCCTTGATGCGAATTAAATCAATATCATATTGATCTTTATTGCCGTCGTCGTCGCTAAAAAAAAGTTTGCCGTTTTCAAAGTCGAAATCGTAGGTCAGGTCTTTTCCCGCATCGAGCGAAACGCCGCCGATCGTCGTGATGTAACTTGCATTTTCGTCCGCTTCGCCGTCAAATGCGTAAAAAACTTCGGGTGTTTCGCCGTCGGCACTTGCCGTAAAGGTTATTTGTTCGCCGTTTGGAGAAATTGTTGCAGTCAGAGTTTCATTCGGGTCGAGCCTGATGTCGGTGAAACCGACGGTAAATCCGGGTGCGGAAAAAACGAAATCCATCACGCTTTCTTCCGTCAGGTATTTGCCGGAAAAAACGATTGTGTAAGGATTAGCTTCTTCTTCATATGGCACAGTGAAATGCGGTAAATCATACCCCAAACCGCCGATCAGTAAATCGGCTTTTCCATCTATAAACTCGTTGTAATACTTGTCGGTTTTTTTGTCATAACCGATTCGTTTGCCCTTGCCGTCAGTAAGGAGCATATCGCCGTCGCCGGTGAGGAAAAATTCCGCATCTTCACCGTCTTCATCCGTCGTCATTTTGCCGTTTCGGACTGTGTATGAGGCATTGCTCAGACTCACGGTTTCGTTGCCGCAGCCGATTGCTTTTCCGCCGTCAGAACCGAAGGGCGGGTCAAAACATTTACCGTCGCGCCACGAATTGGCGGTCAGCGCGAGCGTTTGCGTATTGATGTCGCCGACATAATCAGGTTTTGCCCGCGGATCTTTTGAAGAGGAATAGGTCCACGTTTGCGCACCGGTTTTGTTGATGAAAAGATACCGCGTTTCGCTGGGGAAATTGTTGTCATAGACGTGAATCTTGAATTGACTTCCCAAATCTTCAACCGCAAACGGCGTGAATTCGTGACCATCATAAATTCTGCCTTTATCATATTTTTTCAGCGACATCGTATAGAAATCTTTCTTGCCGGCAAACGCCGCCGAAAGCATTTTGACAATCTCCAAAGGACCTTTTTTCGCCGTTTCATCTTTCGGCTTTTTAACTTCATCAAAAACTTGGGTGAGCCAGTAATAGGAAACGTAGTTTTCGATAAACGGGTCGAGCCGCAGGTCAAAAGGTAATTTTGCCCCGGATTGAAAACTCGGCGGCGTAGTTTTGCCGTTAAAACCCAAACCCGAATTAAAACGCAAACTGGCGACCGCGAGTCCCGTGCAGCGTCCTTTGTCAATCGCCTTCAGATATTCTTCGAGCCATTTGCGGGCGGCGGCTTTCATGACGCAATTGCCCGCGTTATCGCCGGTTTTGCACGTCGCTTTGACCCCGACCAGCCGAATCAAATCCGCTGCTCCGAGATCGTCCTGCCAAGTGTGATTATCGTTACCAAAATTTTTGAAGCCGAAGCCCGTAATTTTCGGGTCAAAATTAAGCAGCGAAACAACCGGATTTTGTGTTGCATTCACGTTTTGCGCCCGAATCGAGACGTGGAAAACCAAACTCACAATTATCAAGACCGCGATTGAATATAGGTTTTTCATAATTTCTAAGTGTTTTCAGTCGTTATTTTTTTGACCGCAATTCGTTGGCCAGCCGCTTTTCTTCGGACGGATCGGCAACCACCCACGCACTCCATTGACCGATATTGTTGCTTGCGTATTTTACCCAGCCAAAACCTCCTTCGCCCCAATCCGCGCCGTACGAGTTTTTGATCAGCCACGCGCCTTTTTGGTCGTCCCAACCGATAATCAAAATTACGTGAGTTCCATCCTGATTCTGCGTTTCATTGAACACGCCGCTTCCGTAAAGCCAAAAACAACTGTCGAATCTGATCGTTGAAACAATCGGTCCGTAAAGAATGATCGAGCGTTTTAGTTCTTCTACGGGCGCAACTTTCTGCGGCGCCGTCTGTACGTAATCCCAGGTCAAGGCTTTGACAAAATTCGCGGCATCACATCCCCACGCCAGTTTTTTACCGACATATTTGGTTGAACCGCCGAGCGGCAATCCTTTGTCAACCATAAATGTAAAAGCCTCGCTGTGCCAATTAATATTGCAGTAATCATTCTCCGGTACCATACAGCTAATTAATTGCCGGGCACTCGGATGCAGACTATTATCCCAATCATTGGCTTGGGAACGAATTGCCGCCAGTTGCCGGGCAATCTGCATCGCGTCCACGGCGGCAAATGCCCAGCAAGTGTTGCAATTAAAGCCCTGATCTCCGATTTCTCCGAGATCGAGTCCGTATTCGCGCCAGTCGAATTTTGGCGATTTCAGGGTTTTTAGTCCTTGAAAACGGATTCGTATTTCCGCTTTCCGGCGTTCTTCAATCGGCGAGTTCGGATTCTGAATTAACCATTCCTGCCATTTTTGCTCGCCCTGCTCATTCTGCACCAGCAGTTTATTTTCCGCCTTCAAACGAATTTGCCGCGAACGCTCAGATTCCCCAACCGGAGCTTTGCGCCCATACTCATTACGCAAAGTTCGAATATCGTCAAGCCCGTAGCGTTCTTCAAAAGTGCTGCCCCAAAAGGGAAGCAGCTTTTTCAAAGGGTCAAACCAATGTTTGCGTCCATAGGCGCCGTTGAGGTCGGTGGCTCTCGGGAGAAGGCGAAAAGCGTAGGTTCTTTTTTCCGCCAGCGGCTGCGTTGTGCAGAGTTTTTCCTGCGTTTCCTGATAAGAAACGATCGGCGGAATATCGGCTGGCGTTTGCGCCCAGACCGGCACGAGTGTCAAAAACACCGCTAAAAAACTCCATCCGAGACCAAATTTGCGGGTTAGATTTTTCATCCAAGTCACCATTGGAAATCTTTTTGACACCCCCCGAAGGCGTCAATGATAAATAATAAAAGCCCGTTTTTACACAACATTAATTTATTTGTTCTGACCGGCGTCCGAAATTAATTACCTTTCGTGCGGATATTGCAGGTTTCGGTTGAACCGATACAAATGTCGCCGCATTGTTTTTGTCCCGGACCGCAACCGCCGCTGATGCCGATGGTTAAATTGTTCAGAACGGTTTTTACACAATCGGTTTTCTTGGCAAATTTTTCGATTTCTTTTTTTACGCCTTTGGTCGTTGCCCAACCTTCGATGGTCACTGCGCCATCCATAATTCTGACGTTGATATGTTTCATTTGGGCTTCATACTTGACCTTTATTTTTGCGTAGATTGCGTCAACAATTTCCGCATCGGTTGTTTTTGAACAATCCGTTTTTTGCGCGTGGATTATACTATTAAACGACAGCAATAAAGAAAATACCATCAGAGCTGTTTTTATTGTTGATTTATATCTAATTTGAATTTCTCCTGATTTTTATTGGAAGTTGGTTAACATTGAAAGCAAGCTGAAACGCAATTGCTTGCCGAAAAAAATCGATCTGTTGTCGGGCGACCACGCGAGACTCGAAAAATAAAGCCGGGAATCATTATTATTGGTGATTTTCCTTGCCTCGCCGCCCATCGCAGACATCACCCAAACATTGTCTTTTGTTTCGCGTCGGGAAACAAAAGCGAGAGTTTTTTTGTCGGGCGACAAATGAATATTGTATAAATAAGTGTCTTTTAACATAGTTATTTGCCGCATTTCACGAGTGACAATTTTAAGGTTTAGCATTGAAACTTCAGGCGGTAAACCAATTGTCGAATCTTTAGCCGAAACCAGAATAAGTTCATTTCCGCTTTGCGACCAACCTATCAACCTGATAAACGAATTTTCGTTCAAAAGCGGGTCAGTCTTTTTTGTTTCCGTATCAATTACCTGAACGCTGTATAATGGTATTCCGCTGGCATTGTTGGTTTTGGTCGAGAAGGCAATCCGTTTTCCGTCCGGTGACCAAAGCGGACAACTAAGG
>JBDTZT010000324.1:0-5416 GCA_040005005.1 Actinomycetota bacterium | reverse complement strand
TTCAAAAGGTCGCGGATTTCCGCCAGCAAAACTTCTTCGCCGGTCGGCGGCGTCGCAGCAGCTTCAGCTTGAAGACCTTTGAATAATTTTACGGCATAACGCGCCAGAAAAAACATTATAACCGCGACCATCAAAAAATAAATAAAATCGTTGATGAGCTGTCCATACATAATCAACGGTTCTTTTTTTGCAATTGCTAAGGCAATCTCATCAGGGCTTGAAACAGGCATTTTGCCGAGATTGAAAACTTTGCTTTTGAAATCAATTCCGCCCGTCAAAACACCGACAATCGGCATAATAATTCCGTCGGTAAAAGATTTCACGACTGCGCCGAAAGCTACGCCCATAATAACGGCAATCGCCAAATCGAGAATGTTGCCTTTGGCGATAAACGCTTTAAAGTCATTCAACATAGCCATATTAAATTCCTCACTCTTTGTTTTTTGTTAGTTAAATCGGGGCAATGCTTGAAAGTTAATCTAATTCGGATAGTGCGTCAAGCCTAAGCGGCTGGATTCGCGGTTGCGGTCAGTTGGCAGTCAAAAGCTGATTCAAACAAATCTTTTTTCTGCCGGACGGCTTGTAGTTCGGCTTTGCAGTCTTCGTTTGAGATTAGATTTAGCTGAAGATTTTGCGCGTCGCGTTTGAATTTGATATTTTTGATGCGGTTTTCGTAGCCGTGATCGAGCGCGTCGGCGAGCCGCAGAATCGCACCGAGTTGGGCGACGGGTTTGCGGTCTTTTTCAAACAGTTTCATAAAATCCGTGTGCGATTCCTTCGGCAGAGAGCCGCGGTGATAACGCGCAATATTGGCGATGAAAAGTTTTTCAGGTTCCGAAAAGCCGGTTATTTCCGAATGTTTGATGAGATAAAACGAATGTTTGTGGTGCGATTCGTGTGAAATGTGATAACCGACATCGTGCAAGAGCGCGGCGGCGGAAAGAAGTGTCCGCCAATGACGTTGGAGGTTATAAAGCGGCGCGATCTGGTCAAAGATTTTTTCCGCCAGATCGGCAACCTGCAAAGCGTGACGTTCTTCGTAACCGTAGCGTCTGCCGATGGCAAAAACGCCGCGCAGACGTTTATCCAAAACGTCTGGAACCGGCGGCAGCGATTCGGCCTCGATTTCGCGCAAATAATCAATAATCACGCCTTCGCGCAAAGCATATGCGCACGGCGCCAGCGTTTCGATTTTCAAAGCCCGCATGACATTTTCCAGAATCTGTCCGCCTGCTACGATAACTTCGGCGCGTTGGGTGCTGATACTCGGCAGTTTGGCGCGTTCTTCAAGCGGAATCCGCGCCAGCATTTCGTTCAATGCCGCCAATTTTTTTATCGGAATCGAAGGTTTCTGTTCGGCATTTTCGCCGTTTTGAAAATTGATCAGCGACGCGAGATTTAAAATCGTGCCGGAGGTTCCGGTGGAAATTTGCCACGTTTCGCCTTTTATCTTTCTCAGCGGACGTTCGAGCGCGGAAGCAATTTCGACGCGCAAGTTTTCAAGTTCTTTTTTTTTCGGCGGATTGGATGCGATAAATCTTTCGGTCAAGCCGACTGCGCCGAGCTTCATTGAAAAAAGTTTGTGCGGTTCGCCATCGCGCATCAGCGAAAGTTCGGTCGAGCCGCCGCCGATGTCAATGTTCAAAAGCGAACCTTTTTGAAAATTAAAGTTTTGCGCGGCGGCAATGCCGATCAGCCGCGCTTCTTCGAGCGACGAAAGAATTTCGACGCTGACACCCGTGCGTTTTTTTATTTCACTGACAAATTCGGCCGCGTTTTGGGCTTCGCGGACGGAAGCGGTCGCGACGGCAATTATCAAATCGGCGTTTCGGCTTTCGGCAATCGAACGAAATTTAGCAATCGCGTCCGCCGAAAGATTGATTGCCTCAGCCGAAAGCCGATGAGTTTTCAGCGTTTCGTGTCCGAGCCGGACACGTTCGCGTTCCTGTGAAATGACCGTGAACGAATCGCTCGCGGCGGCTTGGATGATAGCGAGTTTGAGCGAATTAGAGCCAATGTCAATGGCGGCGATGGTTTGTGTTTTCATCTTTTAAATTGATAATAAAACATATTTATACGGAATTTCTAATAAGAGTTTATGAAAGTTTTTGAAGTAATGACGATTGAAGTCGAGTTTTGCCGATTAGAAGACAATTTGATGAACGCGGCGCAAATTATGTGGCAGAAAGATTGCGGCGTGGTGCCGGTCGTTGACGCCGGACAACACGTCGTCGGTGTGATAACCGACCGCGATATTTGCATCGCTGCCGCGACGTGCAACCAAAAAACATCGCAAATAAAGACCGGTGAAATGAATTTTCGCCCGCCGATTGTCTGTGCAATGGAAGATGATGTGAAAGATGTTCTGCGGAGAATGCGGAAATATAAAGTCAAAAGGCTGTGCGTGACAAATAAGGACAAAGAATTGCTCGGAATTATTTCGTTGACCGATATTCTGCTGAAAGCAGGAGAGAAAAAAAGCGTCCAAAAACTTATTTTTTCGACCTTAAAGGCAATTGCCAAGCCGGCGCCGATTGTGCTTCGGGAACAAGGCGAAACGACCGCGGAGCAAAAACAGGTATAAATATTTCTAAAGGTTTTTGCCGTTTACAGTAGATTTTTCTTATCAATCAATTTAAGATATGAAAATCTTCTCCCCGTAATTCCGATTTTATGTTCAAAGCATTTCATTTTCGCTCGTTGGAGCAGTGAAAAAGGTTCAATGAAAACACTTTTTGTTCTGCGCCACGCTAAATCGAGCTGGGAAAATTCTGATTTGTCTGATTTTGAACGCCCGTTAAACTCACGTGGGCTCGATGCCGCACGATTTATCGGCGGGTTAATTTATAAACGGAATCTTCAGCCGCAAATTATCATCAGTTCACCTGCCAAACGCGCCAAACAAACCGCCGTTTTGGTCAAAGAGCTTGCCGAAATTTCTAAACCGATTACATTTGACGAGCGAATTTACGAAGCCAGCCCGCTGACTTTGTTCAATCTCATCAGCGAATTTGATGAAAAGCACGAATCGGTTCTGCTCGTCGGTCATAATCCGGGTTTTGAAAATCTGGTGCGGATGCTGACGGGCGAAACCGTTTCGCTGCCGACTGCCGGCCTCGCCAAAATTAATTTAAATATCGAAAGTTGGCACGAGCTCAACGCAGATTCAAATAAACTGGAATTTCTCATTCGTCCCAAAGAAGAAATGAAAAAGTCGGAAACCGATTAATTTACAAAACTTGAGCGAGAAATCTATTTCTTCCGCGAATTAACATCTTTTTAACCTTCCGTTCACATCGCCTTAAAATCCGTGTAATATTCTTCCCTTTCATTTCAAATCGGAATGCACTTTCGTTATTTGAAATTTTGTTCTAAAGTCGTTTAGTAATGGAGCAAAGAAAACTTTTGGAACGCGAACTCGATATTTTGCGCGACCGTCTGCTTTTGATGGGCGGCGAGGTCGAATTATCAATCCAAAGGGCAATTCACGCGCTTGTTCAGCGCGATAGTGAAGTTGCTAACCAAGTGCTTGAGCGCGACAGCGTAATTAATCGTTTGGAATTGGAAATTGACCGATTAAGTGTTGATCTCCTGACACTTCGGCGACCGGTTGCCCGCGAATTGCGACTCGTTATTTCGGTCGTTAAAATCACGCCGATTCTGGAACGCATCGCTGACCACGCTTCAAGCATTGCCCGCGCCGCTTTGGAATTAAACGATTAGCCCGAATTGAAAAATTACGGTGATTTAACTGAAATGGCGGAACGCGCTCTGGAAATGTTGCAGTCGGCTCTGGACGCTTTTACGTCGAACGATTCTGACAAAGCCCGCGAATTGATTGCGAAAGACGCGGAAGTTGACAAAATTTACGACCGTCTGGTCAATGATCTGATGGAAATGATGTCGCAGGACGCAAGCAAATCAACCCGTCTGGCGCGCCTTTTGTTCGTCGCCAAAAATTTGGAAAGAATCGGCGATTACGTCAAAGACTTATGCGAAATGACGGTTTATATGAAGGAAGCAGTTTTTATTAAACACCAGTGAAATATGGTCTTTGGTTTTCGGGCTTTGTTTTCTCAAATCAGTTTGAACAAGACCAAATACCAAAAACTAAAACCAAAGACCAAAGACCAATTTATGCACCAAATTTTAATCATCGAAGATGATTCGGACATTGCTGAAAGTTTGCAATACAATTTTCGGCGCGAAGGTTTTGCGCCAATTGTTGCAGAGTCGGGCGAAAAAGGTTTGCGTCTGGCACTGAGCGAAAAAAATCCGCCGTCGTTGATTGTGCTGGATTTGATGTTGCCCGGAATGAGCGGAATGGAACTTTGCCGCCGTTTGCGCCGGGAACCTCTGACGGAAAAGACGCCGATTATAATGCTGACGGCAAAAGCCGCCGAAACCGATAAAATTGCCGGTCTCGACATCGGCGCGGACGATTACATCATCAAGCCTTTTTCGGTCAAAGAAGTTGTCGCCCGGGTTCGCGCCGTTTTGCGCCGAACGACCGAAACAACGATTGAAATTTATCAGGACGACCGGCTTTCAATTGATTTTGCCGATATGCGCGTTAATTGCGGCGACGAAAAAGTTAAACTGACCCGTAAGGAATTTGCGCTGCTCGTTCATCTGGTCAGAAGCGCGGGACGCGTCGCAACGCGCCAGCAATTGCTGGATAATGTTTGGGGTTACAGCTATTTCGGCGACACGCGAACGCTCGACGTTCACATTCGCCGCCTGCGGCAAAAATTGGGCGACTGCGGAAATTGTATTGAAACGGTCGTCGGTGTCGGTTATCGGTTTATCAGTCAAAAATGAGTTTTCTAAAAAATTGGTTTTCAAATAAACAAACCGAAACAAATCAAACTCGCACAACCTTGAATAAACTGCTCAAAACAATGCGCGAGAGTGTTATCGTCATCAGCGAAGATACGCGTATTCTTGCTTCCAATAAATCTGCCTACGACGCTTTTTCCCGACAAAACGGAACGCTTGAAAACAAGCGTCTGAGCGAAGTTATCCGCGATCTTAATCTTCACGAAGCCTTTCGCAAAGCCTTGGAGGAAGAAAAAGTTTCGGATGTCGAACTGGAAATTGTCGGAACCGATAGAAAATACGATGTGCGAATCGCGCCGATTGAACTGGATGAAAAAAAAGGCGCGATCGGTATTTTTTATGATATTTCGCAGATTGAACGGCTTGAAAATGTCCGGCAGGAATTTCTTTCAAACATCTCGCACGAACTTCGCACACCTTTGACTTCGATCATGGCTTTTGTTGAAACCTTGGAAGACGGCGCGATTGATGACGATGAAAATAATCTGCGTTTTTTGAGCGTGATTCGCCGCAATGCCGAAAGAATGCATCATTTGATAAACGATATTCTCGAACTTTCGTCAATCGAATCGGGCAA
>JBDTZT010000323.1:0-5424 GCA_040005005.1 Actinomycetota bacterium | reverse complement strand
ACCGCTTTGATTTGATTTAAAGACCGGGCAAGTTTAATATTTTCTTTTGTCATAAAATTGGTTCTCCAATTAATTTTTTGACTTTTGGGGAAGTGTGCAAGTTTGGCCTCTTGAACACTTCCCTCTTTGTTTTTATTTTCGATAATTCCTAATAATGATATTAACAGATGCGTTAATAACTGTCAAATATAAAATCAAATAAAATTCCACTAAAAAATTAAAATTAAGACCTTCTAATTAACTATTGCGTTAATTATTATTTTATGATAATTTACCTGTGAGTTTTATGAAAACAGAAAAAGTTTATACCAGTCAGGAAGCGGCTGCCGCCGTCGGTGTTTCGGATAGCCGGATCCGCCAGCTCGCGCTTGCCGGAGAAATTGAACATCGCTATTTCGGGCGTTCGCTGGTGATTACCGAAGCGGGCATCAAACAGGCGCTGGCGCGCAAGAAAACCCGCGGGCCGAAAGCCGCGAAACAAACCGGGAGAAAAGTTGCCTAATGGGAAAAATCATTGCAATCGCCAATCAAAAAGGCGGTGTCGGAAAAACCACCACCTGCTGTAATCTGGCCGCCGGATTAGCCGTCAAAGGCTACCGCACGTTGCTCGTTGACCTCGACCAGCAGCGCAACGCGACGCATTCGTTCGAGCTTCCCACCATTGAATCCACCTTGTCGGAGGTGCTGGTCGGCTCGAAAAAGGATTTAAAGGACATCCGCGAAGCCATTTACGAAACGCATATCGTCAATCTCGATCTGGTGCCGGCCAACATCCGCCTGGCGCTCGTCGAAAAACAACTGACCGTCGGCGAACAATACCGTTTAAAAGATTCGCTGATGAAATTGACCGAATATGATTTTATTCTGATTGATTGCCCGCCAAGCTTAGGCGCGACGCTGACGCAGGCACTGCTTGCCTGTCATTACGTGCTCGTGCCGATCGCCGCCGAATTTTATCCGCTCGAAGGCGTGATGGATCTCGACGAAACGATTGAAGAAACGCGCCGGGCCAACGAAAATCTTGAAATTCTCGGCTATTTGATGACGCGCTACGATAAACGCAACGGCATCTGCAAGGAGGCTCTCGATCACGTCAAAAACAAATACGGCGACCTTGTGTTTGAATCCATCATCAACACGAATGTTTCACTGCAGACCGCACCGGCTTACAAAAAATCCATTTACGAGCACGCGCCCGAATCGAAAGGCAGCGAGAACTATATGTTTTTGACTGAGGAAGTCATTGAAAAAGTTGCCGGCGAATCGGAAAAGAAATTAAAGCTCGTCAAACAACAAAAGGAAGCTAGTTAGCGATGAAAGGAAAAAAAGAGCAGCCCGCCAAACCTAAAATCGAAATTAAGACCCGAAAACCCGAAAAACGGGGAATTTTCGCCAACCTCGGCGAAAATCGAAATACGGACGAGCATCCGCTTCGGGAAATCCTCAACTTCCCGATCGAACAAACCGAAATCATTCCGCCGGCGGATTTTGAAACATTGCCGTCCACAAACAATGAGGGTGGACGTCCACAAATTTCACATATTGCCGTCCACAAGTCTGAAATCTTGCCGTCCACAAATAAAAGTGTGGACGTTTTGCCGTCCACAGCAGGGAATTTGCCGTCCACAAAACCTCTCATAACTGGCGATGTGGACGTTTTGCCGTCCACGCTAAAAAAATCTGCCGTCCACAAAGCAAAAAGTCTGCCGTCCACAAAAAACGACCGTCACAATAAAGATTTAGCGCGTTACGATAACCGTATCGATCCGCGCACAAAGAAGCAAATAGACCTCTTTTGCGCGAAATACGACTTGTCGCAAAGGGAATTCGCCGAACAAAGTGCCGTCCACTTTATTGAGCTGTGGACGGCAAAATTTGCGCGAATTGTGGACGGCAAAACGGCACATGATGATGGATTAAAGATGATAATGTGGAAAACGAAGATTTTTATCATCAATCTTTATCGCGCCTACAATGCTGAAAACAAATGGAAATTCAAAGACGATGATGCTGCTGCCGCCTACAACGAGACGGATTTATGTTTGATTGAACTCGGCATCATAACGACGCAGTTCAATGCCAATTTCAAAAAAATAAACAGCTTCGAGTACTACAAAAACGAAATTGACAGTTTCGTGGAGCAAAAACTCGCCCCCGAAATGCTGACCTTTCTGCTAAGTCATTACCGGGAAAAATGGCAAAAAGCGACGGGCAAAACGATTGATTACGAATCATTGAAATTGGAAGAGAAGGGAAGTTGATCGGTAGGTTTCCGGAAAACAAAGAATGACCGGGATGTGTAATTAAAATCCGAGGCATCGAAACGTTTATTCTTGAACGAAGCGCAATTCAAGATCTTCGCCGCGAAATTTTATTTCTAAAGAATTCATCGGAAATTTTAATCAGCTCCATTTCACTTTCGCTAAAATCCTTTTTGTAAAAAAGATTCGAGTAAAAATTAAGCGCGGCAAAAAGAGCATATTCATAGTTGGTAGAGTGGACGGAATAAACGAGAACCGGATTTCCGGTGACTCTTTCAAAATTCCATTTATATTTCATCCTGATAGTTTTACTAGAACCTGGGATACAATTCAAATCTTCTCATGCGCCTCGACCATCGCCATCGCCAGCACGCGCACCATTTCATCGAACGAGCGAACGCTCTCCCGTGCGAGGTGATGAATCCGCATTTCTTTTTCTTCCGTAAACAGATCGCCCCCCTCGACTCGCCGTTCGCCTTTGCCGGTCAAGAGCCAGTGAAGGTTGATTCCCGTTTTGAGATGAATATAGATCAGCAGCTCGGCAAATGGCAGGCGGTTGCCGTCCGTGTATTGCTTGATGGTCGAATTCGTCGGTCAGCAGGGCGCGGGCGATCGCTGAATTCGGCGCGTGCTGAAAGGCGATTTTAAGACGTTTTCCGACCTCGCGCATGATCGCCCCAATTCATCGTCGGAAAACCGTTTGCGCGTCTTGGAAGGAGCGGAATCAGGTGTTTCGTTGCGGAGCAGGGAAGTTCTTTTAATTCCTCGATCGGTAACCGGTTATTCATAATTTTCTAGAACTGGACTCAAGGCATATCTCAAACATTAAATTCCAAAATTAAAAGATTCGTTAGGCAATAATATACTTAACTTACCTTGATATTGACAGATTCGGGATTTAATCTTAACATTCCCACAAAAACAAACAGCCATATAAAATATCATATTTTGATAAGATAACTTTTCGGTTGCCGCTGATAGTTTTCTCAATGACTTGAATGCCTGTTGAATATTTTCCAGTTCCTTATCCTTTTTCGTATCAATAACCGGTTAGGCCGGAATCTCACCGAACCAGACCGCTTATATTTCACCAAATTTTACGGGCAATTTGGTTTCTAAATTTTGAATGGTAAACTGCTCTGTTGCTGTGGGCGGAAACCTTACCTACATATCTGACGGATTTCGTTTGAGATTCAAATCACTATATTTTGTAGCTTAGGCGGCATCCGAAAACGGCAATTTGATCTGTTCTGAAAATGCGCTTCTTGACGATTTTCTTTCCGCTTTGATTTCTTCTATTCGGCGATCTCCGACTGGATGATTTTTCTCTGTTGAAAATAATGAATGAAATATATTCGATATGGGATCGAAAATGAAGGAGGAAAAAATGATTTTTGTCTCCATTTTTTTTTGACCATCCCGGTTTTGTCTCGAAGTCTTAAAGTTTGTCACAACAATTAACTTTGTGTTTTATGTGCGTTAGTGCACCGACAACGGCTTTCAATAACAATATAATTTATCTTATGAATATTCAGGAAGTCCAAAATAAACCAATTATTATGATTTGTTATTGGTGTCAAAAGCCGATGCCTTTGAGCAATCAATCAAAAGTTTCAGTTTGTCAGAATTGTCACAAGCTATTGAAAGGAGCGGGGCTGGCGGATAAAGAAATCTATCAAGGGGATTTAACAATTGCAAATATTTAACGGCTTTGCACAAAAATTAGCGTTTAAACGAAATATCCAGGTGAGGTAGGACGTATCGCAACCACTGACGGGGTGTTTTTTAGTTTTTGGTTAAAGCCTTAGATTTTGGGTGCGAAACTGGCAATCCAGGTTATATCTTAGTTTTTCTATTGAAAGACTTTTCCGGGCGAGACTAAATTTTTGAATGACAACATCAATAAATGTTATATTTAAACAGGCGCACTGCTGATTAAATATTCCCTATTTAATTCTTTTGATTCTCCAATTCAAAATTAAAAAATTGAACCTCGTTAAAATATTTTCATTTGAATTATTATCCCGAAGATTTTTTGTTCAAAGTTTCATATAAAAGATACTTCTCTTCAGAAAAAAACTATTCGGGTTTAAATTGAGCCCCGCGAACATCTCACCGTAGAGGTTAATGCATAATGAATGAACCGATTACAAAAAGTTCTGATTCCATCAATAAAAAACGAAGACAATCTGCGAAATCTGAAAAAATCTCATCTGAAAAAATCTCAGACGATGGAACCGACCACAGCGAACAGGAGCAGTATCGCCAATTAGCCGATGCAATGCCGCAGATTGTCTGGTCGGCGCGACCTGACGGTTATCTGAATTACTATAACCGGCGGTGGTTTGAATATACCGGGATGACGCTTGAGGAAACACAGGGCTGGGGCTGGCAGCCCGTCCTTCATCCCGACGATGTTGAGCGGTGCGTTAATGTCTGGAGCGAAGCGGTCAGCTCGGGCGAGCCCTATGAAATCGAATACCGATTCAAGCGTGCCTCTGACGGACAATATCGCTGGCATCTGGGAAGGGCATTGCCGGTCCGTGATAAAGATGGGAAGATCATCAAATGGTACGGCACCTGTACTGATATTGATGACCATAAAAAAACTGAAACGGAATTGCTCGCAGCCCGCGAAGAAATGGAGAAGCGGGTCACCCTGAGAACGCATGAACTGACAAATGCTTTTGCCGCTTTGGCTCAATCCGAAGAAAGATTCCGGTCGGTCACGCAGTCTGCCAATGATGCTATTATTGCTGCCGACAGCCGCGGACTTATTCTAACGTGGAATAAGGGGGCGCAAAACATTTTCGGTTATACTGAAACGGAAGCCGTCGGACAGCCCTTAACGATCATTATGCCCGAGCGCTACCGAAGTGCCCACATGGCGGGAATGGCGCGGCACAACGCAACGGGCGAAACAAAAGTCATCGGCCGGACGGTTGAACTGACTGGCTTACGAAAGGACGGCAGGGAATTTCCAATCGAGCTCTCGCTGGGAACCTGGAAAACCGGGCAGGATGTTTTTTACAGCAGCATTATCAGGGACATAACTCAGCGCAAGTATTTTGAAGACGCCCTTAAAGAAAGCGAACGAAAACTCTTTCAATTGATGGACGCGATGCCGGTCGCGGTTTTTGTCACGGATGCCGCCGGCAAACCC
>JBDTZT010000322.1:0-5440 GCA_040005005.1 Actinomycetota bacterium | reverse complement strand
AACGGCTGTCGTTGTTCGTGTCCGTGCCGATCAGCAGATTGAAAGGTCGTCCGCTTCCGGCCGTAAAAATCGGCGAGAAAACAAAGTCTTTCAAAAACGCATTTTCAAACGGACTGGTAATCACCGCGCTGAGAACGACGCGATGCCGTTGGTCGAATGATGAAAGACTGCGGTCTCCGCGCACGTTCAAAGGATTTTGGGCCAGATAATCAGTGTTGAAATCCGTTGCTTCGTCAATCGTTTTTGAAAATGTGTAATTGGCGTTAAGACTGTAATTGCGCGAAAAACGTTTGGTGATTTGCAGCGTTCCGGCGTGGTAGAACGTATTGGCAACTGATTGATATTCGGCATCAAGCGCAAAACGCGGTAAGAAATTACCATTTATTGCCCCGCCGTTGGTCGAACAGTTTAAGCCGGCGACAGGTGCGTTCGGAACCGCATAGCAGGCAAGATCGGTGGCGGTGACAATCGGTTGTCCGGTAAAAGGACTTGTTCCGGTAACCCGGTAATTTCGAACATCAACCGGGCGGACGAGATGAATGCCGCGCGAGAAAAGATAACTTGCCTCGGCGACAAAACCTTTCCCTAAATCCTGCTGAATTGCCCCGCTCACCTGATAGGTTTCAGGATTCTGATAGTTTTGCCCGATGCGGATGCGCGCTTCGAGCGGTCTGCCCGGTCCCGTTGCCAGACCGAACTGGGTCAAATCGGATGCCCGAATCTGCCGGGTGCCGATGACGCCTTGCGCCAGCAAAGTTTGATAAATTGCCGCCGCGCTGTATGATCCCGGCAGTGTGATCGCTGAAACCACGATGTTGATGTTAAAAGGATTCGTTCCCGATGCCAAAGTATTTGTCACATTCGTGATCTGATTATCAATCTGCCCGGTGAAAATTCCTGCTCCGGCACGCAAAACGGTTTTTCCATTTTTGAAAACATCCCAGGAAATTCCGACCCGCGGCTGAAAATTATTTTTATCGAGCGGTATCGGATCGGCTTCTTTCTGAATAAAATAGCGCAGCCCGTAGTTTAACGTGACATTCGAGCGCACTTTCCAACTGTCCTGTGCAAAAAGTGAAAATTTCTGACCGTTGCTGGCAAATAAAGGAAGACCGAAACCTTGCTGATAAACCTGCGGCAGCTTGAAGTTGTAAGACTGCAAAGAATTGATCGTGCTTGAAGTCGTATTACTCAAAGTGCTTCCTAAAAGAGTCGCCTGCGCGGGGGTAATTATGCCAGCCGTTACATCGGCAGTGATTTGTTGACCGATTGCCGTTCTCTGGGCAGCTGAAAAAAGCGTCGCAAACGGCAATGCACCGAACCGAAATGTTCCGGGCAGATATGTTTCCGAATTGGTTGAAATACGATTGAATTGATAAACTGCACCGAATTTTAATGTATGCGAACCGCGCACCATCGAAACCGTGTCGGCGAGGTCCATCTGCCGCGTAATGCTGTTGGACGGCAAAAAGATGTCGCGTCCGAAATTACCGTAACCGAGGATGTTGATTTCCGGTCCGAACGGATCATTCGGCGTGACGGTCAATTGATAATATGAAAATTGGGCGCGAAATTCATTGACGGTCGTGCTGTTGAAGCTATGATTTTCGGATAATAAAACTCCGCCGCTCGGAGATTTGACCGCGCGCCCGCGCGAAACCGCATTTAATGCGCCCGTTGCCTGATTTTCATTGGTAAAGCGTGCATAATTCAACCTGACAAATCCCGTATCCTTACTGCTGAACGTGTGATCAATCCGGCCCGAGATCAGCCCGCTCGTATCTTTTGCCGGAAACTGTCCGTTAGTGGCGGCATAAAGATTAGCTGTTAGCGTATTCGGAATGGTTAAGCCATTCCGAATCCCGGCCGAAAGCGGCGCAAACGTCGGTTTACCGGCCAAATAAGTCAGAAAGAAATTTTGGTCGCTGACGGCATTCGCCGGGGCTACTTTCAAGCCGTTGACTAATGAATCATTGAGCGTTACAAAAGAAGTTAGTTGCTGGCGCAGACCTTCTGCCGAAACAAAGAAAAATGTTTTATTTTCAATGATTTTGCCGCCGAGCGAACCACCGAACTGCTGACGGTTAAACGGCGATTTGCCGTTCGGATTAAAATCGAAAGCGTTTCTCGCATCAAGCGATTTATCTCGGAAATAACCGAAAACACTGCCGTTAAGTCGGTTGCCGCCGGTTTTGGAAACGATGTTGACGACGCCGCCCGAGGCTCCGCCGAATTCGGCACTGTAGCTGTTGCGGTCAACCTGAAATTCCTGAACAGCCTCTTGACTGACGACATTTCGTGCACCGCCGGCCGCCGTGTCGGCGGTCGAACCGTCAACATTGATTGAATTACCGCGTCCGTTATTGCCGCCGAAACTGAGACCCGATTGCGGTGTTTGAGCAACGCGGAAATCAGTCGAATCGTTGACATTATCGGCATCGGAAACGCCCGGCGTAAGCAAGGCAAAGTCAAGAAAATTGCGGCGGTTGATCGGCAGATTATTTAATTGCCGGGCGCTGATGACGGTTGACTGCTGAGTTCTTTCCGTGTCAACCAATGCATTGTCATCGGTGGTCACATCAACGACCACACCGACATTGCCGATACTCAAATTAACATCTAAAGCTAATTGCTGACCGACTTCGAGCAAGACGTTATTGACCGTTTTGGACGCGAAACCCGACGATTCGATCTTGACGGTGTAGGTGCTTGGCGGCAGAGACAAAATCACATAGTTGCCGTCGCCGTCAGTCGTTACGGTGCGGGTTGTTCCCTTTGAATTATCGGTCGCTGTAACGGTTGCGCCCGCCACTACTGCGCCGTTCGGGTCGGTCACTCGGCCTCGCAGTTCAGCGGTCGCCGTCGCTTGTGCAAAAATTGCCGTCGTGTTTAAAGCAAACAGTAAACACATAAAGAAAAACATCAAAAACTTTTTCATAAAAACTATCTCCTTCGCCGAATTTTATCTCTTAAATTTTACTAATTTCTTTCGTTTAATAATCCTCTTAAAGCCATTTCACAAACGTCTTCACAAACTTTTTCAACCGGAATTTTTCCGTTTGGATGAAACCATCGCGATAACCATAAAATCATTCCGAACAGCGTAAACGTCGCGGTTGTAATATCAAGGTCGTGAAGTTTTTCCGCTTGTTGGAGTTCAACCAGAGTGTGGCGTACAAATTCAAAATAATCGCGCCGCCGATTGAGAACTTCTTCGCGCTGATAAAAATTCAATTCGTTGATTTCGTGTGAAATAATAATGACCGCGTGATTTCCGCCCGCGCAAAGTCGGGCATGATTATAAACAATAAATCTCAACCGCTCTTCGGCATCGCGGATGCTTCGCGCCGGTTCGAGAACTTCGCGGTCAACGCTGTCCAGACCAAGATTAATGATGTCAAAAAGCAGACTCTGTTTGCTCTCCACATAATAATAAAGTCCGGCTTTAGTTATTTTTAGCGAATCGGCTATATCATTCAGCGAACAAGCGTTATAGCCTTTTGTAAAAAAAATCTGCGCGGCTGCCAGATAAATTTCCTGCGCTTTTTCCTGACTTTTTTGGGTGCCGTTTTTTGCCATTATAAAAACAACAAACAAAGACTCTGATTGTCTAAATTGCCAAAAATGTGATACTTATTTTACTTACCGTTCGGTAGAATTCTACTTAATTTAGTTAAATATTTGTTAAATGTCAAGAGATTTTCAAGCAAAATCTTAAAATAAATCAATAAAATTGGTATGACCAATTAAGTCGAATCTTTAGATTAATTTTCTATGAAGTTTTGAGGTGTTATGATTTACAATTAATTTCAATGAATAACACAGCTATCAAAAAATCGGCGCAACCTGCAATCAAATCCGGTGAAGATTACATAAATTCTCTGCGCGGGCGAAAATTGAAAGTTTATCTTTTCGGCGAACTCATCGAAGATATTGTCGAACACCCGATGATTCGTCCGAGCATCAATGCCGTTGCCGAAACTTATGATTTGGCGACTCGCGAACCCGAACTGGCGAGCGCCGTTTCGCATCTGACGGGCGAAAAAGTCAATCGTTTTTTGAATATCGTGATGAACCGCGACGAAGTAGTTTTGCAAAATAAAATGCAACGCCGACTCGGACAATTGACGGGAACTTGTTTTCAAAGATGTGTCGGAATGGACGCGCTCAATTCGCTTTATTCGACGACGTTTGAGATTGACGAAAAATTTCAGACAAGTTATCACGAACGTTTGAAAAATTTCATCATCGAAGTCCAAAAACAAAACTTGGTAATCGGCGGCGCGATGACCGATGTCAAAGGCGACCGTGCCCGTGCGCCGCACGAGCAAGCCGATCCCGATTTGTTTGTTCACATTACAAAAAGAACCGATGAAGGCGTTTTTGTGACGGGCGCAAAAGCGCATCAAACGGGTTGTTTAAATTCGCATTGGCTGATCGTGATGCCGACAATGCGGCTCACGGAAAACGATAAAGATTACGCGATTGTCGGCGCGATTCCGGTCGAAGCGGAAGGCATAACATATATTTACGGCCGCCAATCGTGCGACACGCGCGCGATGGAGGGCGGCACGATTGATGCTGGCAACGCAAATTTCGGCGGACAGGAAGCGATGGTCATTCTCGATAATGTCTTTATCCCGAACGAACTGATTTTTATGGACGGCGAAACCGATTTTGCTTCAATGCTGGTCGAGCGATTCACCTGTTATCATCGCCGTTCGTATGTCTGCAAAAGCGGTGTCGGCGATGTTTTGATCGGTGCGGCGGCGCAGATTGCTGATTACAACGGCGTCGAAAAAGTTTCGCACATCAAAGACAAACTCGTCGAAATGACGCATTTAAACGAAACGATCTATGCAACCGGAATCGCTTCAAGCTATCAATCGAAACCGACGAAATCCGGCGCGTATATTAACGACGATATGATCGCCAACGTCTGCAAACATCACGTCACGAAAATGCCGTATGAGATCGGGCGGCTGGCGCAGGATTTGGCGGGCGGTTTAATGGTCACGATGCCTTCGGAAAAAGATTTTAAGAGCAAAGAGATCGGCGGACTTTTAGAAAAATATCTAAAGGGTCGCGCCGATGTTCCGACTGAAAATCGGGTCAGAATTCTGCGTTTAATTGAAAATATGACTTTGGGCAGAAACGCTGTCGGCTATCTGACCGAATCAATGCACGGCGCGGGTTCGCCGCAGGCCCAGCGCATTCAAATTGCAAGGCAAATGCAGATCGAATTCAAGAAAACTTTAGCCAAAGAGCTTGCCGGAATCGAAGAACGAAGGCGCGAACAGCTGACGAGCGAGATTTCGGATTATTTTGGTAAAGTGTTTGATACGAATGTTTGAGTTTTATGAAATTTACCGAAGCTCTTTTAACCTTGCCCGCCATTAAAATTTTTCAGGTTGAGATCGAACCCGCAGAGCTTTTTGAA
>JBDTZT010000321.1:0-5447 GCA_040005005.1 Actinomycetota bacterium | reverse complement strand
GATCGGAACGCTGGAAGGCGAGCGTGTCGCGTTTTTGCCGCGTCACGGGCGCGGGCATCGTTTAACGCCGACGGAACTTCCCTTTCGGGCGAATATCTACGCGATGAAACTTTTGGGCGTGGATTATATTTTATCGGTTTCGGCGGTCGGAAGTTTGCGCGAAGATTACGCGCCGACCGACTTTTGTATTCCCGATCAATTCTTTGACCGAACGCGCGCCCGCACCGAAGAATCAACCTTTTTCGGCGGCGGCATTGTCGGACACATCACTTTTTCGCATCCGGTTTGCGCCGAACTCGGCGATATTCTGGAAGCGTCGTGCAAAACGGTTGAAGGCTTGAAAATCCATCGCGGCGGCACTTATATTTGTATGGAAGGCCCGGCGTTTTCGACGCTCGCCGAATCGAACGTCTATCGAAGTTGGGGAATGGACATTATCGGGATGACGAATTTGCAGGAAGCGAAACTCGCGCGTGAAGCCGAAATTGCTTACGCGACGCTCGCGCTCGTTACCGATTACGATTGCTGGCACGAAGACCACGACGCGGTTTCGATCGAGATGGTCGTCGAATACTTAACAAAAAACGTCCGCAATGCGCAGCTCGTTTTGAAGGAAGCCGTCAAACGCGTCGCGTCGAAAACGACACCGAATCCGTTTGCCGGCGCGACCAAAAATGCAATTTTCACCGCGCCCGATCATTGGAATCCGGAAACGGCGAAAAAACTCGAAGTGATTATCGGCAAATATAAACCGAATAAATAAATCTGTGGTTTCTACCAAGGCAGATTGTTAATAATTCAAGAGCATTAACGATTATGTTTTTAATTACATCTTCGCCCATATCAATTTTTGTTTTTCTCGAATTATTTGTGCAATTTATTGGGGCCTTCGACTTGAAACAGTAGAATTGATAAAACAAGAAAAAAGGTTAGTTTCAAACTAGCCTTTCTTGCATTTTGACCGATAAAATAAAAAGAGTATTATGCTTCTTTAGAATTACAGCCTAATTCTAAGCCATTCCCTCGAATCAAAATTATGACTACAACCGTTGAGAGTTCTGCCGAAGTTCAGACCGCGAAACAAATTGCACCGAAAAAAATAGGCATTCCGAAGGAGATTTTTGCGGGCGAAGCGCGGGTTGCCGCGACGCCCGACACCGCGCAAAAATTACAGAAACTCGGCTTTGAAGTTTTGATCGAGGCGGGCGCGGGCGCGAATGCAAATTTTCCTGATGCGGCATTTGAAAAAGCGAATTGCCGGATCATTGCCGACACCGCCGCGCTCTGGAAAGAAGCCGACTTAATTTTAAAGGTTCGCGCGCCGCAAATGAATGAAAAACTTGGCAAACACGAAGCCGAACTGCTCTCAAGCGGAAAAACTCTGATCAGCTTTATATACCCGGCGCAACATAAAGAATTACTCGAAAAACTCGCCGTACAAGGCGCCAACGTGATGGCGATGGACGCGATTCCGCGCATTTCGCGGGCGCAAAAAATGGACGCGCTGAGTTCGATGGCAAACATCGCCGGTTATCGTGCCGTCGTCGAATCGGCCAACGCTTTCGGGCGGTTTTTTACGGGACAAATTACCGCTGCCGGAAAAGTTCCGCCCGCCAAGGTTTTGATCATCGGCGCGGGCGTCGCGGGACTCGCGGCGATCGGCGCGGCGCGCTCGCTGGGCGCGATTGTCCGTTCGTTTGACACGCGTCCGGTTGTTAAAGAACAGGTTGAAAGTCTCGGTGCGGAATTTCTCGAACTCCATTTTGAAGAAGACGGTACGGGCGAAGGCGGTTACGCCAAAACGATGAGCAAAGAGTTCATTGACGCGGAAATGGCGCTCTTTGCCGAACAAGCCGCCGAAGTTGACATCATTATCACGACCGCGCTTATTCCCGGCACGAAAGCGCCGACTCTAATCACGACAAAAATGGTCGAGAGTATGAAGCAAGGTTCGGTCATTGTTGATCTCGCGGCGGAACAAGGCGGAAATTGCGAAGTCACGCGCCCCGGCGAATCTTACAAATATAAAGGCGCGACAATTATCGGATTTACCGATTTGCCGTCGCGGATGGCGAATCAATCAAGCCAGCTTTACGGCACGAATCTCTGGCATTTGCTCAAAGATATGGGCGGCTCGGATAATTTCAAAATCAATCTCGAAGACGAAGTTGTGCGCGGTTCATTGGTCGTCCAAGACGGCGCAGTCGTCTGGTCGCCGGTCAAACCGGCAATTGCCGTTCAGCCTCCGGCATCAGCGACAAAAGCTCCCGGTTTTGCGGCGAAAGCGGCGATGGAAGCGAAAAAGTCGAACGGCTTCGGCAGTTTGATCCTGATAATTCTCGGTGCGCTTGCTTTATTCGGAATCGGCATCGGTGCGCCGTCGTCATTTCTTTCGCATTTCACGGTTTTTGTGCTGGCGTGTTTCGTCGGTTGGCAAGTTATCTGGAACGTCACGCCGGCACTGCACACGCCGCTGATGAGCGTTACGAATGCGATCAGCGGAATTATTATTATCGGCGGAATGCTCCAAATTTCAGGTCCGCCGACTTCGACCACGACGATTCTCGGGGCGATTGCGATTTTAATCGGCACGATCAATATTTCAGGCGGTTTTCTCGTCACCCAGAGAATGCTCCGAATGTTTCAGAGATAACTTTTTTTCATAATTTTGAAATATACAAAAAATGCTTACCAATAATCTTTTAACCGTTGCCTACATCGTCGCCAGCGCACTTTTTATTTTAAGTTTGAGCGGGTTATCAAATCCTGAAACCGCGCGGCGCGGAAATATTTACGGAATCACCGGAATGCTCATCGCGTGTGCCGCGACGGCTTTAAGTTCGCAGGTTTCCGGTTACGGAATTTTAGCCGTGACGATTATTCCGGGCGCAATTATCGGCGCAATTTTGGCTTCGCGGATTGCGATGACCTCGATGCCCGAACTCGTCGCGATTCTGCACAGCTTCGTCGGTGCGGCGGCGGTTTTTGTCGGCATCGGAAGCTATGTGCAGGGCAATAAATCTTTGACCGGCACGGAAGCGACGATTCACGAGATCGAAATTTTTGTCGGCGTTTTTATCGGCGCGATCACCTTGACGGGTTCGATCGTCGCGTTTGGTAAACTTCGCGCCCTTATCAGCAGTAAACCGCTGACACTACCCGCCCGCCATCTTCTCAATCTGTTGATGCTCGCCGTTTGCGTTTTTCTCGGTTATCAATTCATCAGCACGGAAAACGGTTTACAGCCGCTCCTTATCATGACGGCGATTGCTTCAGTTTTAGGTGTTCATCTGGTCGCGGCAATCGGCGGCGGCGATATGCCGGTCGTCGTTTCGATGCTTAACAGTTATTCGGGTTGGGCCGCCGCCGCCGCCGGGTTTATGCTTTCCAACGATTTGCTGATCGTCACGGGCGCACTCGTCGGTTCAAGCGGCGCGATTCTCAGCGCGATTATGTGTAAAGCAATGAATCGTTCGTTTTTCAGCGTCATTATGGGCGGATTCGGCTCAACCGGCGGAACGGCTCCCGCGTCAGACCAACCACCCGAAGGCGAAGTCACGCCAATCTCGGTCGAAGAAACCGTTCATCTTTTGACCGAAGCGCGGCACGTGATCATCGTTCCCGGCTACGGAATGGCGGTCGCCCAAGCCCAGCACGCGGTTGCGGAAATTACAAAAATCTTGCGGAAACGCAATATTCAAGTGCGTTTCGGGATTCATCCGGTTGCCGGACGATTGCCCGGACATATGAACGTCCTGCTTGCCGAAGCTAAAGTTCCCTACGACATCGTTTTGGAAATGGACGAGATCAATCACGATTTCCCCGAAACGGATGTCGCGCTCGTGATCGGTGCCAACGATACGGTCAATCCGGCCGCGCTCGACGATCCGAACAGTCCGATTGCCGGAATGCCGGTCTTGGAAGTCTGGAAAGCGAGCTTTGCGATCGTCATGAAACGCGGGATGGCAAGCGGTTATGCGGGCGTTGAAAATCCTTTGTTTTACAAGGAAAATACGCGAATGCTCTTCGGCGATGCGAAGAAAAATGTTGACGCTATCTTAGCGCAGTTGATTGACACGAAAGGTAAAAACGGCGACTAACAAACCTTTTGTGAATCTAACCGCATCAAACTTGCCGGAGCTCAAAATATTTTATGAAAAAAGCATTTTTAATATTCAGTTTATTCGTTTGTTTTTTCGCGTTTTCGGCCAACAGTTTCGCGCAGAAACAAATTCAGCCGCAGGTTCAGCGCGATCCGATTTTGGAAGCCGACGCGAAACATAACCTTGAAGTCGCGCAGAACTATTTCAAATTAAAGAAGGCTTACCGCGCCGTCTTGATGCGTTTTGAGGAGACTTTTGCCGCCTATCCTGACTATTCTAAGATGGACGAATTTTTATACATCGCGGGAATGAGCAGTTTTTATCTTTCAAACAATAAAGGCAAGCAAAAACTCGATGCGAAAGCGACCGAAGACGATAAGAAAAAATACGATCCCGCGAAATTGCGCGAAGATGCGACGATGTATCTGACAATGCTCGTCGAAAAATATCCGAACAGCGCGTTTAAATCCGATGCCGAAAAAACTTTGAAAGAACTCAAGAAATAATGGAAAATGGAAAACGGAAAGTGGAAAATTAAATTACTATTTTCCACTTTCCGTTTTCCATTTTCCGTTTAATTTATGAATCTTAATCAGGTCACAATTTTTTCAAGCAAAACGCAAGAATTAGTCGAATTTTATCAAAAACTCGGGTTGCGTTTGATCGTTGATTCATTGCCGCGTTACGCGCGAATGGAATGTCCTGACGGCGATTCGACGCTTTCCGTTCATTCAACCTGCGTCACGGAAACCGATTCAAGCGCGGTGCTTTATTTCGAGTGCGAAGATTTGGACGCCCGTGTTGCCGAATTAAAACAACTCGGGTTAGCGTTTGAAGAAGAACCGAAAGATCAGGATTGGCTCTGGCGCGAAGCGTATTTGCGCGATCCGTCAAATAATCGCATTTGCCTTTTCTACGCGGGCGAAAATCGCAAAAATCCGCCGTGGCGTGTAAAATGATTTTGTTATGCAAATCGAAACTTTAACGCAGATCAAACAACGGATTAATTTGCTGTTTTTTGTAATCTTATTGATGTTTTTGTCGGCGTCATGTTCGGAAATGTCCAGTAAAGGCAAAATTATTGATAAGGAAAGTGCGATTGCCACACCAACTTCTGAAAAGACAATTGCACCGCATATTCCAAAGCCTTTAATGTGGGATCGGTTCAAAGAAGTGATTTACATCGGATTGGCGACCGAAATGTATTATAACGAAAACAAGGCTTTCGACGAGATCAATGGAAGTTCTTATATGATTTACCGGAATGAGACGATCTTACCCGAGGGAATCGAACAGATCGAAAACAATCCATTGATTCCGGCGGAGCTCGTCCAAAACCTGAAG
>JBDTZT010000320.1:0-5451 GCA_040005005.1 Actinomycetota bacterium | reverse complement strand
GTCCGCATGTCGTTCAACTTTGCCCATAACTTTTGGAACAAGCAAACTAAACCAGCCGTCGGGATTCCTTCGACCAAAGTTAAAACCTTTTTTAATCGGTGATTGAGTAAAAACATTAATAGTTGTTAAAATCACAACTATTAATAAAAGGAAAAGGTTAAATTGAGGTAATTTCATAAGTAATAAAATTGAAAAGCTGAGCTATTAATTATCAAATCCAATCTTCTCGCGAACGGCGTAAATCGATTTGTCCTGCGATTCGTGATAGGTTCGCACGAGCATTTCGGCGAGCAGCCCCATCAGGAAAAACTGCATAGAGATGGCGAACAATACAATCGCAATGACGGGCAAAGGCGTTAAGATAAACGAAACCCTGTAGCCGAATTTTAGGACGAACGCCCAGAGTCCGGCGAAAATTGAGAGAAAGAATGAGATCATTCCAAATGTGCCGAAGACGTAAATCGGTTTCGTCTGATACGAAGCCATAAATTTGATCGTCATCAAATCAAAAACGACTTTGATCGTGCGCGAAATTCCGTATTTCGATTTGCCCATCGTGCGGGCGTGGTGATCAACCGGAATTTCCGTCACACGAGCGCCGGCCCAGCTTGCGTAAATCGGTATAAAACGGTGCATTTCGCCGTAGAGCCGGACGTCCTGGATAACTTCGCGCCGGTATGCTTTCAAGCTGCAACCGTAATCGTGCAGCGGCACGCCGCCGATCCACGAAATTATTTTGTTGGCGATTTTTGACGGCAGTTTGCGCGAAATAAATTTGTCCCGGCGATTTTTGCGCCAGCCGGAAACCACGTCGTAGCCTTCGTCCAGTTTTTTCAAAAGCCGCGCAATATCCTTCGGGTCATTTTGCAAATCCGCATCCATCGGAATCAAAATCTCGCCTTTCGCCGCGTCAATTCCCGCGCTCATCGCGGCGGTTTGCCCGTAATTTCGGCGCAGGGAAATGACGCGCACGCGCGAATCTTCCGATGCGATTTCGCGCAAGATTTGCAGAGATTTATCGGTCGAACCGTCATCAACATAAATAACTTCCGCTGTTTTGCCGAGTTCGTCTAACGCTTCCCGAATCTTCGCGTGCATCGGACGCAGATTTTCTTCTTCGTCCAAGACTGGCAGAAAGAGCGAAAGTTCGGGATTTTTATTTTCAATAACTTGATTCATTGTTAATAATTTTTAGCCACGAACTAACAGAAAAACTACGAAAAATTTGTTCGTGTCCTTATCGTGTCAGTTTGTGGCTAATTTTTCTTAGCCACAATCACAATCGAAACTCCGAAAGGAAAATTCGCCCGTTTCAGCCAGAATCTTTCCGCGCTGAACAGTTTGCCGAAAATGCCGTTTAGAGCGGAAACATTGACGTTGTTTTCCGATTCGGGTTTGATTCCGGTGATTTTCATAATTGTTCTGCCCGCTAAGATCGGCGCGAAAAACGTCCAGTTCGCATAAGTTGCGCGTTCGATTTCAAATCCTGCCTTTTGCAATCTTTCGACGATCTGTTTTTTCGTGTAGCGAATACGGTGGTTTGAAATATCGTCCTGCACGCCCCAAAGCCACATAAATGCGGGAACAAAAATCAGCGTCCGGCCGCCCGATTTTAAGACGCGGTTCATTTCTTTTAAGCCCGCAATGTCATCGTCCAGGTGTTCAACGACATCAAGCGCAGTCACAACATCAAAACTTTCATCTTCAAAAGGCAGTTTTTCCGCCAAACCTTTGGTCGCTTTTAACTTTTTCAAACGGCAAAACTCAAGCGCGTCGTCGGAAACGTCAACGCCTTCCGCTTCGCCAAACTGCGCGAGCATTTCGAGATTCGCGCCCGTTCCGCAACCAACATCAAGAATTTTTGGATTTTGGATTTTGGATTTTGGATTTTGGATTATCTGTCGTAGAAATTCCTCCAAAATCGCGCGGCGGCCGACAAACCACCAGTGCGAATCTTCGACGCGGTTCATAATCGCGTAAGTGTGCTGCTCCATTTCCTGCGGTAACGCTGAATTCATAAAATTATCTTTGTTTTAATCCAATCATTTCGCTGGCAAGCGGGCCTTGATTGCCGTTTAATTCCATACCGTAGCTTTCTTTCAGACGGCGTTTGATTCCGTCACGGTCAAGAAAACAACCGCTGTCATTGCGCCCCAGAATCATCAGCGTGACGCCTTCTTCCAAATATTCGTCTTTGCCGATTTGCAGCGCGTATTCGCCCGCCGCGAGGTGCGCTTCCCATTCCAGTTCGTAAAGATTCGGATCAAAAATACTCAGGGGGTTGATGTCGGCGTTTGAAAAACTTTCGATAACCTGCGCGAAATCAAAAGCGTGCTGATTTTCATGAGCAAAGGTTCCTTCGCAACCGCGCTGAAAGCCCGTATCAATCGTTTCTTCGGCAATCGTGATAAACAATTCGTCAAAAGCGTCCTGCAAACCTAATCTTTCGGACTCAATGCGATCATTGAGATGCGCCGAATTGATTACGCCCGTAATGCCCGAAGCGTTAACTTTACTGACCGGATGAACACAAACCATCATTTTTGAATTGAGAATCAGATTCATCGTCCGCCGGTGCCGCTCATTGCCTTTGTCCAAAATCGTTGCAAAAGCATCTTCGATTGATTGACGATATTTTTTTGCAATTCCTTTATCAAATTTCATATCTGAAAAATAATTGTAAATGCGAATAGTAATCAAACTTAAAGATCAACAATACCTAAAATTCGATAGCAAAAAATTAATTTCAACACTTTTGGCTCTTTCAATGCCCATTTTGGCGTTTTCCAAAATAACCTGGAACAACTACGTTGCATTGCTATCCAACTTCTGAATTTGGGCATACCAAAGAAAGTTTTAGTTTCTTTTGGTTTCAAGAAAAATCCATGCGGTTTCCAATCTTTTATCCATTCGGAATAATGATTTTTATATTGTGTGTAGTGTATTGCGTCAAATAGCAGAAAATTTGAAAAGCAATATAAAAAGAAAATTATAAATACAATAAAAATCATTCTTTAATTTTACCAAAACCGCACCAACTGTTTTGATTATGCCAGATTATTTCAACTTCCTGCGCGTCAATTTCCTTCCACCAATCTTCAAATTCAGGTTTTGAAATATAAAATGCTGTCGGCGCAACTAGATGGTCAAAGACGATATTATGTTGTTCGCGCCAGCCGAAGGTGCCGAGATGATTGAGATAATCGTTGTAAAAAAGTTTGTTCGCAATTGGTTTGGACGTTTTATTCAAAGGTTTGTAAATCAATTTGGTGGCGAGAAAAACGCCGAGCGTCGGAAGTTTTGAAAGTTGGTAAAGCGTCGGTTGGTTGATCTTCGACGTAAAACCCGTCCGAATCGGATTGACGTATTTTGTAATCCATTCGTTATTTTCCGCGCCGTAAACCCAAGCCGAAATCGCACCGCCTTTTTTGACTTTCGAGGCCAGCGACAAAAACGATTTTTTCGGGTCGGGTGTGTGATGCAAAACGCCGACGCTAAAGGCGTAATCAAAGATTTTTTTGAATGGGAGTTTGAAAATATCGGCTTGCACGATGTGTGCATTCGGTAAATGTTTGGTTGCCTGAAACGCCGATTCGACCGCCGCGCTGAGATCAATTCCGACCACTTCCTGCGCTCCCCAACTTGCCGCCAAAGTCGTATGGCGACCTTTTCCGCAGCCGCCTTCGAGAACGATTTTTCCCGCAAAAAATTCGGGTTTGACAGGCTGCAGCCAACCGAGAAACTGCTCGTTATATTTTTCGTCTTCCTGCGTAAAATGCGTCCATTGCCAACCGAAATTTTCAGCCGTTTCGGCTTTGTCCTGCTCGATTTTATCCAAATCGGCAAAACGCGGAACACCGCGAATCACTTTGTATTCACGGACGCATTTTTGGCACGAAAGCACGGCTTCGATAATTTCTTTTTCTTCGTAACGGTTAGCGTAAGCCAGCAAAATATCGCCGCCGCACGACGGGCAAGCTAAAAGATCTAAAAGTTTTTCTTTCACAATCCGAGTCAACGCCTGACAGCGTTTTCAATATTTTCTAAATTTTTTTCTGAAAGTTTTCTTGATGCTTGTAGTTGAATCATTTCGCTAATCCACCAAATTCCGGGTAACGATCTTCTTCAATTTCTTTTAATTCACGCGGAACATTTTTATCATTTGCCATTTCAACAAGCAAAGTTTCAAAGCCCGATGATTCGTCAAATTTTCCGCGCAATCTTTCGGCAACCCGCGAAATTGAAAGGAGTTGCTCATTGGCCAATTGCAAAATGTTTTGTTCAATTTGCGATAAAACAATTTGGCTTATATTTCACCTTTGAGCATTATAAACTATTTTTGATTGACGGTGTTATGCAAGGAACGCCACGATTCGTGCAGTAATTCGTCAATTTTCTGCCAATCGTCTTCGCTCCCGCCGCCCGCTTCGGCTTGGGTCTCGCGAATATTCATCGCTTCGGCGCGAAACCGGTTGTGCTCCATAAAATTTTCAACCGGTATTTTGTAAATCTCGGCGGCGGTTTCGGCCAAAGCCCGCGCCAAATCGCCTTCCCTGTGATTTTTGCGTTCGCGGTGTCTGATCCGCCATTCGAGTTCGAGTTTTGCCGCCTTTTCAGCGTCAAAATTCCGAATATCAATTTTGTGCGGCGTGAGCAAATCGAATGTAATTCAACCTGCAAGCAACACGCCGACACATAGCAAACCGATAAAAATTCTGAACAAAATCTTCTTCATCACAAGACTTAAGTTCGTGAGGATTTCAAAACGGATTCAAATTTTTCAAACTCATCGAAAGGAAAAGGCTGTCGCCAGTTAAACTCGAATTCGTCAGTATTTCGGTCTTCGTAAAGTTGCGCGAAGGTTTCGTAAAATGATTGACAAACCTCTTTCACATTTCCCTGATGCGAATAAACCAATTCGCCTTCGTCGCGCAATCTTTCTTCGGTTGGAAACTGATAAATTTCAAGCAGAAGGCTTTCACCATTTCTCGTAAAGCGAAAATCGAACTCTTCGGGATTGCGATTCCAATGTAAAATGTATTCATTATTTGTCGAATTTTTATCAAGCAAATCGCTCAAAATCTGCAAAAGTTCAGGCAACGCCTTTTCGTGCGGCGCGTGTGCCGTTGTCGTGTGAAATTCGCGTGCGCCGTCATCAAAACCGATTGACATCCAACCGCATTGCGGCGAATTGAAACTGACTTCAAGTTTGTTTTCCATAATTCTCAAATCCCAATCAAATATGGTAACTTTAAGTTTAATTTTCTGGCAAACCGATGAAACAATATCAAGAACTTTTACGACATATTTTAGACAATGGCACGCGCCACTCGGATCGAACCGGCGTGGGCACGATTTCGGTTTTCGGTTATCAAACGCGCTTTGATTTGCGGGAAGGTTTCCCCATTGTGACAACGAAACGAGTTCCGTTTCGGTGGGTGGCGGAGGAAC
>JBDTZT010000319.1:0-5460 GCA_040005005.1 Actinomycetota bacterium | reverse complement strand
ACCATTATTCCGTGATTGGCAAAAATTATCGTCCGTTCATCTTTATTATGCGGAGCTTCGGCAATCATCTTTCCGCCGTAAACTTTAGAATTATCAACAAAACCTTTCATTTCGCTGAGATTTAAGGTGTAATTTACATTTTTGAACGGAAAATTCAGCGTTTGATTCGGCTCGATTTTGATATTTTCCAGCGGGGTTTTGAAAAAATAAGCGTTTTCCGGCGAAACGGTCAAAACATAATCCCCGAGTTTTATTTTTCCGCCGTTTTCCGCACCGATTTCAATTTTTGCGCGGTTCGTAAAATATTTATTCACAAATTCGTCAAATTCCGCTGCTTCGGCCTGCGGAAACGAAAAATACGCTTCGCGTTTTTTCCAATCAAATCGTTGAAATCTCCCTTTGCCTAAGATTTGTTTTTCAAATTCATCGCCCGAAAAAGTTGGTTGGGCGAGCATCATCACGGTCGAGTCACGAATTTCTTCTGCCAACCATTCGTCGCTCGTTTTCTCTCTTGGTTTTCCCGCCCAATAAAAACCAAAAGCCGCCGAAAAAACGACGATCAAAACCAAGAAACCGATCAAAAACATTTTCCAACTAGAAGATTTATTGGATTCCGAATCAAAAATACTTCTCGAAGACATAAAAACTCCTTTTTACTTTGAGATTGGATGAAATAATTTTACTTGTGGATAGAATTTTATCAGAAATCTTGTAAAACATGATTATTTTGATTTGCTACTTTTTGTGCGAATAACTTTACCCAGTCAATTTGCTCTTTGGTGTCAGGAACTTCGCAGCCTCTTGCTTTTACAATTTTCTCGAAAGCATTTTTAACTGAAAAACCTTGCAGAACCAAAATACTGGAAGCAATCAAAGATGAACGTCCGATTCCTTGCCGACAATGAATTGCGATCTTTTTGCTTTCTTCAATAAGACTCTTTAATTTTTCAACGAATTTCAAAGTTTCTTCAAAAGATTCAGGGACTTGCCTATCAACAATCGGAAAATTTAAGAAAATAATTCCTTTTTCACTACACCAAATTTCTTCCTTTTCAATTTCCAATTCGTAAATCTCGCTTCGTTTAAGCAAAGAAACAACTATATCAATACCGTAATTCTTGTAGGAAATAATTTCATCTTCAAGCCAATCATTTCCTCGCGGACGCGGCATCATCGCAAGAGAATCCGTTATCCAATAAATTTCTGCCAACATTTCTTTAGGTAATTAAAACTTCCTTATTTCCCTCAACAACGCGCCCGATTTCAAAACATTCGCCTAAGTTTTCTTTCAAAAACTCTTTATCTTCGGCGGAGCAAATCACGATCATTCCGATGCCCATATTGAAGGTGCGGAACATTTCTTTTTCGGAAACATTGCCGAGCTTTTGCATCAAGCCGAAAATCGGAAGTTCCGTCCAAGTTCCGCGTTTTATTTCAACTGCGACCGTTTCGGGCAAAATTCGCGGAATATTTTCTAAGAATCCGCCGCCGGTGATGTGAACCAAGCCTCTGATCTTTTGCGAATCAAGCAGGTTTTCGAGCGGTTTTAGAAAACTCGTATGTTTTTCCAAAAGTGCCTCGCCGACCGTTTTGCCGAGTTCTTCAACAAATGAATCTACTTTGTAACCGCCGACCTCAAAAAACAATTTCCGCGCCAGCGAATAGCCGTTTGTCTGCAAACCGTTAGACGGCAAACCCAAAATGACATCGCCCGCCGCGATATTTTTCCCGTCAATGACTTTTGATTTATCAACCACACCGACGATAAAACCGGCCAGATCGTATTCGCCGGCGGCGTAAAATCCGGGCATTTCCGCCGTTTCGCCGCCCAAGAGAACACAACCATTTTCCTTACACGCAATCGAAATTCCTTCGACGACCGAAGCCGTCACGTCAGGCGACAGCACGCCGGTCGCAAAATAATCGAGAAAAAACAAAGGTCTCGCGCCCTGCACGAGAATGTCGTTAACACAGTGATTAACAAGGTCTTGCCCGATCGTGTCGTGAATTCCCGTATCAAAAGCGATTTTCAGTTTTGTGCCGACGCCGTCTGCCGAAGCGACCAGAATCGGTTCGCGCATTTCGGGAAACGCGCCCGAAAACATTCCGCCGAAACTGCCGATTTCCGTCAAAGTCCGTTCGTTAAAAGTATTTCGGGCAAAGTTTCTGATTTTTGAAACAGCCAGATTTGCATTATCAATTGAAACGCCCGCGTCTGAATATGAAATTGAGTTTGCCATAATTTTTGAAAGAGAAATTATAGACTTTTTGGAAGAATTTAACCACAGATAATCTTTGCTATTCTCTGAGAAATTTCGCCCGGAAAATAACCTGTTAATTTTTATTGAAAAATGGTTTGATGGAAAATTCACGCGCCAGAATTTCGTTAAATTCCAATTCCGAATGTATTTCGGTTTCAGTCTTTTGACTGTTTTTGGTTTCGATAAACCTTTTATCGGTCAAAGTTTTGCGCCCGTCAAGCGTCATTAGCGAACAAACTTTTCCGCGTGTGAAGTGCGATTCGGGCGAGGTTTGATGAAAATTGCACATTCCCGTAAATTCCGCCAAATCGCGTGATAAATCTTTGAAAATATATTCGCTCCGCCATTCGTCGCCGTCTTTTTTGACGACTTCAAAATATTCTTCGTCAAATTTTCTAATTAAAAATGTGCCGTTTTTATCCTGTTGCTCAACGTCCAAAACAAATTTCAAAGGCTCGGCGGTAAAATCTCCGAAACCGACATCAACCAGAAAATCTTCATCGTCAATTTTTGTCAAAATCGCCATGTGGTCGTATTCCGCGCTGAAATCGCCGTTTGAGGTGGCAACTCGCGCCGAAATCAATCTGCTCGAAAATCCGATTTGATTTAATAAATCACAAAACAAACCGTTCAATTCATAGCAAAATCCGCCGCGTTTTTCCTTAACGATTTTTTTATAAAATGCTTTATTGTCTAAAAAAATTCGGCGTTTCCAATGAATATCGAGATTTTCAAACGGAACAGTCAAAAGATGTTGTTTCTGCAAATATTTTAGGGTTTCCGCAGTTGCCCTAATCTCTGATTTGGCGACGCCGATTCTTTGAAGATAATTTTCCTTATTCATAATTCAGGTTTGTTTAAAATTATACGCACCGCGCCGACCGAACAAAATAGCGACTTTCCGCTTGACGAATTTTTTGTGAAAAACTACTCTAAAATGTTTTGTCCGTAGCGACAAACTTGAAATTTATGAAACTTCGCATTCTTTATCACGGAAATTGTTTTGACGGCGTTTCGTCAGCCGCCCTTTTTACCAAATTCTACCGCGCAAAAATTAATCCGAACGCCGAAATTTTCTACACGCCGACAATGCACCGCGCCGGCAACGCTTTTGACGAAGACCAATTCGACGGCGACGAAAACGCGATTGTTGACTTCAAATATTCGCCCGACCAGCGTCTGACCTGGTGGTTTGACCATCATCAATCGGCGTTTTTATCAAAGTCCGACGAAGAACAATTTTTGCGGGACACTTCAGGCAAAAAATTTCTCGACACAACGAGCAAATCTTGCTGTGAATTTATTGCGCGAATCGCCAAGGAAAAGTTTGATTTTGAAGACGAAAGCCTCGCAGAATTGATTCATTGGGCGCATATTATTGACGGCGCGTTGTATGAATCACCGGCACAATGCGTCGAACTTCGCTCGTCCGCGCTCAAATTGATGCAGGTCATCGAAGGCGAAAAAGACCCGAAGTTTGTTGAAAGAATCATTAAATCTTTAGCCGAAAAATCTTTAGATGAAATCCTCGAAAGCACGGAAATTCAAGTAAAGTTAGCACCGATTCTCGAACAGCATGGGCGCACGGTCGAACTCATCAAAGAACGCGCAAATTATCGCAAAGGTGTCGTCAGTTTTGATTTAACCGACACAAATATTGACGGTTATAACAAATTTATTCCGTATTATTTTTACCCGCAAACGACTTATACCGTTTCACTGACGCGCAGCAGTTTTCGCACGAAAATCTCGGTCGGTTCAAATCCTTGGTCGCCGCGTCCGCGAATTCACAACATCGCCGAAATCTGTGAAAAATACGGCGGCGGCGGACATGCGGTGGTCGGCGCAGTTTCCCTTAAACCCGAAGATTTGGAACTCGGCAAGCGTTATATGCAGGAAATCATCAAGATTTTGCAATTTTCTGAAGATTAACGCAAATCATCAGGAAATTTTGCCTACGAAAGACACGAAACAGACGAAACTATCTTTTTAATTTTTCGTGATTTTCGTTTGTTTCGTGGGCAAATTCTTGATGTTGCTCTACGGATAGTTTCTTTTGTGCTAAATTTTATTGACTTCACAACTTAGCGCGTTTAGCATTTTGAAAGGTTTTTAATTTAATCATTCGGAGCAAAATAAATGAGTTTCACTTTAATGGATTCGAGTTCGGAAAACTATGAGTTTCAAGCAAACGTCTGGCATTGGAAAACGGCGCTCGAAATTATCAAAAGTTTCGATATTTTGAGCGAAGGAAAATTGCGGCAAATGGCATACAACGCGACGGGCGTAAAATTGGAAAAAGACGAAGCGCATATTATCGGCGAAAAAATCCGCGATGAGATTTTGCCGAAATTAGAGCCGAACAAACGAATTTTTGCCAATTTGAGCATTACAGATATGCCTGACGACGGCACCTTTTACCGCGATGAAGACGACCAGGGGAAAAATTATTCGGCAAACCACGACTGGCTCAAAGAATTTTCCGAGTTTTGCTTGAAATCGAAAGGTTTTCAAGTTTTCTAGGCTAAAAGCAGCATCAAAAAATAAAATGCAGTATTTAACGGAAAATTGGGTTGAAGTTGTTCTTTTTATTACATTTGCCACTGTTCACGGCTATGTCGGTGCGTGGCTTGCCGTCCGAATGCTCTTTCGTCCGCGAAGACCTGTAAAAATTTTCGGTATAACGATTTTTCCGCAAGGAATGGTTCCGCGTCACCGCGAACGACTGGCGGCAGCAATTGGCAAAGCCGTCGGCGAAGAACTCGTTTCGCAGGAAACGATTGTCGAAGAGCTTTTCGGAAAGGAATTTCTGCGAAAGAAAATTCAGGGCGTGGTTGATTCCTATACCGAAGATTTGATTTCGCAAAATTATCCGTCGCTGATTGAAGCTTTGCCCGCAAATGTCCGCGAACCTGTCCTCGACGCGATTTCAACCTTGCAGTTTAAAATCGCCGAATATATCGAGGAAGTTCTCCGTAGCGAAGAAACTGTCGAAACCATTCAAAGTTTTGTCGAACGCCGCGTTGACGAGGTTCTTTCGCAGAGAGTTTCTGAAGTTGTGGATGAGGAAACTTTCAACAAAATGCTCGGTTTTCTCGAAGAACGGATTCGTTGCCGGCGGATCATCGCCGAGGGCGACAAGCGGGAGGAGCATGGCGATGGCGATGGCGGCGTAGTGCAGTTTCATGGCGGACGTTAT
>JBDTZT010000318.1:0-5461 GCA_040005005.1 Actinomycetota bacterium | reverse complement strand
ACCGGCAGCGTTGTCGAAGATGTTCAGCGCGTCCGAAATCATCCGCTCGTGCCGAAAAATATTCCGATTTACGGTTATTTATACGATGTCAAAAGCGGCAAATTAATCGAAGTTGCACAGGCGACCGAAGCTGGAAGAGCGATTTAATATGAATAAAATTATCGGTATTTATTATGAACATCCCGAATGGTTTCGTCCGCTTTTTGCCGCCCTGGAAAGTCGCGGTTTGAATTATGAAAAAATAGACGCGGCAAGCCATTTTTACAATCCTGAAGACATCGGCAGATTTTCACTTTTTTTCAACCGGATGAGTGCTTCGGCTTACTTGCGCGGACACGGCGAGGCAATTTTTTATACTCGCGGACTGCTGGCAAGTTTGGAAAAGGCGGGCGTTCGCGTCATCAATGGCTATGAAGCCTTTCAGATTGAAATTTCCAAAGCCTTGCAAATCGCGCTGTTTGCTTCGCTCGGCGTGCAATTCCCGAAAACCCGCGTGGTTAATTCACTCGCGCAAATAGTTGCCGCCGCCGAAACTTTGCGTTTTCCGATCGTCGTCAAACCAAACATCGGCGGGCGCGGCGCGGGAATTGTGAAATTCGATTCGATCGGCGAACTGCAAACGGCGGTTGGTGAAAATTTGATTGATTTGGGAATTGACTCGACCGTAATTGTGCAGGAATTTGTGCCGAAAAAAGGCGGCTCGATTCAGCGGATTGAAACTCTCAGCGGTAAATTTCTTTATGGTTTGAAAATTTTTCCGCAGGGCGAAAATTTCAATCTCTGTCCGGCGGAAGTTTGTTTGACAGAAAACGAAACTCCGGCAAACGAGATTTGCCTGTTTGACGCGCCGAAACTCGGTTTGAGAATAGAGAATTTTTCGCCGCCCGCCGAAATTATTGCAACGGTCGAACAGATTGTCGCGGCGGCGAAAATCGATGTCGGCGGCGTTGAATATTTGATTGATGACCGAAGCGGCGAGACGCTTTTTTACGACATCAACGCGCTCTCGAATTTTGTCGCCGACGCAAGGAATCTGATCGGGTTTGACCCGCACGCGAAGTTGGTAGATTTTTTAGAAGAGGAACTTGAAAAATGCGTTACGGATATTGGATGCCGGTTTTCGGCGGTTGGCTGAGAAACGTCGAAGACGAAGGAATGGAAGCGAGTTGGAATTATGTCAAACGGCTCGCGGTTCGCAGCGAAGAAATCGGCTTTGATTTGTCGCTCGTTGCCGAGTTGAATCTGAACGACATCAAAGGCGCCGAGGCACCTTCGCTCGATGCGTGGTCAACTGCCGCCGCGTTGACTTCCGTGACCAATACGCTCGAATTAATGGTCGCCGTGCGTCCGACGTTTCACAATCCCGCGCTGCTCGCTAAACAAGCCGCGAACATTGACCGCATCGGCGGCGGCGGACGTCTTAGTTTGAATGTCGTTTCGTCATGGTGGGCCGGCGAAGCGCGCAAATACGGCGTGCAGTTTGACGAACACGACGACCGTTATGCCCGCACTGCGGAATGGCTCGAAATTGTTGACCGTTTATGGAAAGAAGACCATTTTTCATATGCGGGCGATTATTACCGCCTTGAAGATACGGTAATGCAGCCGAAACCACTGAAAAAACCGACGATCTACGCGGGCGGCGAATCGGAAAAAGCAAAGGACACGATTGCCCGCCAATGCGATGCATATGTGATGCACGGCGACGCGCCCGAAAAAGTCAAAGCGAAAATTGACGATATGGAGCGCCGCCGCGAAAAATTGAATCTGCCGCCAATGACCTACGGCGTTGCCGGCTACGCGGTTGTCCGCGAGACGGAAGCGGAAGCGAAAAAAGAAGTTGCGCGGATCACGGATGTCAAACAATCGGCGGCAGGTTACGATAATTTTCAGGATTGGCTCGCCAATACCAAATTAGACCAGCAAATTTCGCTCGAAGATTATTCGGTTTCAAATCGCGGACTGCGTTCCGGTTTGGTTGGAACGCCCGACCAGGTTGCGACGCGCGTCGCCGAGTTTGAAAAAGCCGGGATAAGTCTTTTGCTTCTCCAATGCAGCCCGCAAATCGAAGAAATGGAACGGTTTTCCGAAGCAGTCATTAATCAAAACAAAAACCTGTCAGCAACAATATGAAAGGCACAATTTTAGGTTTTCTCGCCCTATTTATTTTTTCGGTTTCGGTTAATGCTCAAACGGATTACGTCAAGCAAATCAACAAATGGCGCGCCGACCATGAAGCGGGACTCAAAACCGACAGCGGCTGGCTGACCGTCGCCGGACTATTTTGGCTCAAAGAAGGCCTCAACACGGTCGGCGCCGGTTCCGGATTTGATATTGAATTGACTGAAAATTTCAAAGGCAAATTCGGCGCAATCGAATTTAAAAACGGCACGGCGATCTTAACGGTTGAAAACGGCGCGGAAGCCTTGAGCGACGGAAAACCAGTTTCGTCAATCGAGCTTGTCTCCGATGAAAAAGGCGAACCAAACGTGATTCAAACCGGCAGTCAAACATTTTATTTAATTAAGCGCGAAGAGCGTTTTGGCATTCGTTTGAAGGACAAAAACAGTTCACAAAGAACCAATTTCAAAGGTTTGCACTGGTTTCCGGTTGATGAAAAATACAAAATCACGGCGAAATTTGAGCCTTTTGCCAAGCCGAAAGAAGTTTTGATTCCGAATGTCTTGGGCGGCAATTTCAAGATGAAAAGTCCGGGCGTTTTGAAATTTAAACTGAAAGGGAAAGAGTATTCGCTCGAACCCGTTACGGAAGAAGGCAGCGACGAGCTTTTTATAATTTTCCGCGATGCAACGAGCAAAACCGAAACTTACGGCGCGGGACGTTTTCTTTACGCCGCCAAACCCGTCAACGGAAAAGTCGTGCTTGATTTTAACAAAGCGGAGAATCCGCCGTGCGCTTTTACGCCGTTTGCAACTTGTCCCTTGCCGCCGCCGCAAAATCGTTTAGAGGTCGAGCTAAAAGCGGGCGAAAAACGTTTCGGCGATCATTAATTTTTCAAACGGCAGACGGCTTTGCCTAAAATATGTTTCGCGGAAATTGCGCCGAAAGTCCGGCTGTCGGTGCTTTCCGCCGGATTATCGCCGACGAGAAAATAATTGCCGTTTTCGTCAATTTCGGCGAGCCGTTTGAGAATGATGACGCTTTTTTTGAACGGATGCTTGGCGAGAACGATGTCGCCTTCGGAAATGACCGCGTCCGCGTCAATCAAAATTCCGTCGCCGTTTTTTAACGTTGGCAGCATCGAATCGCCTTCGACCAGAACGGCGCGGCGTTTGCCGAGTTTAAATAAAACTTTCTCTTTCCAATTTGCTTCGGGTAATTCGTTTTCCATCAAAATAAAATTCGGCGATAATTCTGTTTCGCGCTAACTTAAACGACCAATGACTTTTCCCGTGATGTATTCTCTTGTAACAGCACCGAAATGCCGGCTGTCGTTGCTGTCTTCCAAATTATCACCGACCAAAAAATAGTGTCCGCGAGAGTTGATTCGTTCGATTCTTTTGACCAATTCGCTATTTTGCTCAAGCGGATGTCTGGCAACCACAATATCGCCGACCGCGACCTCGGCGGTTCTGTCCACCAAAACCGTGTCGCCGTCCTTTAAGGTCGGCAGCATTGAATTGCCTTCGCATAAATATTTATGACGATAACCGAAAAAAACTAACGCGACTTCATAAAGACTGGCTTCGGGTAATTCTTTCATGAACGTAAAATAAAGGCGGACCGCAAATATAAAAATCTGCAATCCGCACCTTATAATTCACAACTAAAATTTACGATGCCGTGTAATATGCGACATCTTTACCTTTTGTTTCCCAGAAAATTTCGTGAACGCGTTTGCAGTAAGCCATCAATTCTTCGGCGTGTTCGAGACTGACTTCCTGTTTGCACGACGAGCAGGCTTTTGCCGCCTTCCAGAAAATCTCGTGCAGATCGGGATATTTTTCCAAATGCGCCGGTTTGAAATAATCCGTCCAGAGCACCAGCAGATGATGTTTTGCCATCTCGGCGCGGGCTTCTTTGATCGTAATAAAACGCGTCAAAGTATTATGAAACGCGGCGTGCGCCTTTGCGTCGCCGCCCTCGGGCATTTTAAGATCGAGAATTTTTTTGGTTAATTGTAAAACCGATTCCGCTTCGATGCGGGCTTGTGCCGGATCATAAACTCCGCACGGACCGTCGCAATGCGCTTCGGCAATTTCAAAATTCATTTTGTTTAATTTTTCAAACATTTTTCCTCTCCTTGTTCTTGTTAATTTATAAAATTATGCGGCAACACGCGTGTTGACAATCGCATTTCCGCCTTTTTATTCTTCAGTTGGTCGTCCGCCCGCGTCCATTCCTTCGACACTTGCTTGACGCATAACCTTTACGTGTAAATCGTCAATTACGCGCACCTGACACGAAAGCCGCGTGTGGTCGCCCAAATCTGTTTTCGTCGCTAAAATCACTTTTTCCGGCTCACCAATCTCGCCCGGATCGCCCGAAAGAATCTCGACACGGCACGTTGTACAGCGTGCATTTCCGCCGCAACGATGAAGAATGTCAACACCGGCGTCCTCCAGACACAAAACGAGTTTACGTCCCTTTTCGGCTTCGATGGAAACTTTTCCGGCGGCAGTTTCCGCAATAATTATCGGCATTTATAAAAATCTCCTGCAATCAAAAATTTGTAAAACTTATATCTTGACTTTGGCATAAATTAGGCGAAAATGGCAAGTAGCGCAAATTTAAAGCGAGGTCATATTATGCGAAAAATTCTCTTTGCCGCTGTCTGTTTAACTTTCTTAACACTTTCTTTTATTTCTTTTCAAAATGCTTCAAGTCAAATCCAAAAATCTGTGGACGAAAAGGAATCTTCCAAAAACGTCGTCATTTCCGAAACACCAATAGAAGATAACTCGAAACTCGATTCCATATATATGCCGAAGTGGCTGCGCCTATATATGCGGCTGGCAGATGTCGTTGCTTATGTCGATGTCAAAGAAGTCAAATATTCCGGTCGTTCGGATGATGATACCGATTGTGAAAACAACACCGGCGGAGGATATTGTTATTATCTTCTCATAGCCGAAGTTAAGGAAGTTTTTAAGGGTAAAATCGAAACAAAACCGTTTGAGTTTTATGGAGATGCCGATGGTGATTATCCGAAAAAATATTTCCTGGGCGAACAGGTTGTTTTTCTGATGGTGGGCGAAGAAGATGAAAATAAGCAAAGAAAATTAGGAACGATGGAAAATTCGAGCCCACGTATCGAACACAACGTACTCGAAAAATTACGGAACATTCTAAACCCAGACTCGCCGATCGACGAAAACGATGAAACAGAAACTTATTCGCTCAAATATATCAGCAAGAACTTTCAGGAAGCAGACGCGGTCATTTATGCCGATGTTTTGAGTTTTAAGCCTGATAAATCTTGTGATGGAATATGTGTCGA
>JBDTZT010000317.1:0-5469 GCA_040005005.1 Actinomycetota bacterium | reverse complement strand
GGAATATCTTCGGGTAAAGGTGCAATTGCCGCCAAAATCATCGCGGGCGAACCGCCCAAGAATATCGTGACGGGCAAGTTTTCGCCGCGCTGTTCGGCTTCCAAATAATGAAATCCGCCCCCTTTGCCGATTTGCCAGTGAATTCCCGTAGTCGTCTTGTCGTATCGCTGAATCCGATACATTCCGAGATTATGTTTGCCGCTGGTCGGGCTTTCGGTGTAAACCAGCGGCAGCGTGATAAACGAGCCGCCGTCTTCGTGCCAAAGCTGTAAAAGCGGTAATTCTTCGAGATTTGCAGGATTATCGCAAACTTCTAAAACAGGCGCCCGGCGAACTTTTTTTGTCCCGAGTTTCAAAGCCGAAAATGCCAGCTCACGGTATTTCCAAAGTTCTTTTGGTTTCGGTGGCAGCAGAACTTCGACCGCTTCGACCGCTTTTTTAACCAATTCCTGCGGCTTTTTTCCGAAGGCCAGATCAATTCGCTTCGCCGTTCCGAAAAGATTCGTGACAATCGGATATTTCGAGCCTTTGACGTTCTTAAAAAGCAGTGCTTTGCCTTGTTCGTCAATCACGCGCCGGTGAATTTCGGCGATTTCCAGATAAGGATCAACTTCTGCTTCGATTTCGATCAAATCTTTCTCAATTTTGAGTGTTTGGATAAATGTCCGCAAATTTTTTTGCATATTTCTTTTACTCTTAATTTACATTGAATCAAAGACTTAGCTAAAGAGCAAGAAAGTATTTTTTTATTTGTTTTAAAAAGTTTGATAGTTTTTGCATAAAAAAAGCCATTAGTTATTTGAAGCAGGTAAATTTTCTTTAAAAGTGAGGTAATTATGTTTGACGAAACCAATCTGGATATCCATAAATACAAGTTGGAAATAGCAAAAACAATCGGTGGAATTTTAATCCCGATTTCGATTTTTGTGGCTGGTGCATGGATTTCAAATTCAAGTAAAAAAGCGGATGATGAAAGGCTGACACAGGAAAAACTTATTGCTGACGATAAGCTAAAGCAACAGCAATTAGCCGACGACCAGAAAGTCGAAGCTGAACTTATGGGAAATTTACTGAAAAACTTTTCCAGCGAAAAATCGCAAGAAAGAGTTATTGCTGTCAGATACGCCGAAACGTTGATTGAAAACGGACAGGTTTCGCGGGTTTATCTTTCGATTATTGATCTTGCCAAAAAAGATTCAAATCCTTATGTTTCCGCCGCCGGAAATACGGCAACTCAAAATATCGAGCAAAATGTTGAGTCTAATCCCACTTCATCCACTACAAAACAACTGGCAAAACTCGATAAGACTTCAAATTTACAAATTTTTTCAAAATTAACATTTAGACCAAGAGTTTTTTTTCACATAAAAGATGAAACTCAGCGCGACGAAGCAAAAAAATTAGCCGCGATTTTAGAAAGTCAGGACTACAACTTTCTCGTGCCCGGAATCGAGCGCGTAAATAATGTTCCCAAAAAGACTGAAATACGATATTCTCATAAAACTGATGAAACTGCGGCAAAAAACCTTCGGATTTTTTTGGAAAGTCAGGGTATAAAATCTGTAAATATTGCTTATCTTGCGGGTTATGAAGATTCAACTAGCGTGAAAGCAGGCACTTTTGAAATTTGGATAAGCAAAGAAACTTTTGCTGAGAAGGAGTAGATGATTTTATGGAAAATTCGGATGCAAAAAAAACATTTCCTGTGGCAATCACGATGGCGGGCGCGATTTCAGCAGGTGCCTACACGGCCGGAGTGATGGATTATCTGCTCGAAACACTGGACAGTTGGACTAAAATGAAGCAAAAAGCAAATGATTTTTTTGAAAAGTATCCTTTTTTAAAAGTTAACAGTTGGGAAGATTTCAAAAAAACATCCGAATTTGCAGAAATTGCGCAAGATGAAAAGTATCTCGCAGATTTACGAAACAAAACGATACGTTATAAAGCAGTTCCCAACCACGATATTAAAATTGAAATTATGAGCGGTGCGTCGGCCGGCGGGATGACGGCGGCGATTGCTTCGCTGGTTTTACAGCTTGAAAATAAACATCACGTCAAATTTTTGCCCGATGTCAAAGACAAAATAACTCTCAGCGAAATTGAAGAAATAAAAGAAAATAACCGTCTGTTTAATTCATGGGTTAATCTGACCAGCGATGATATGCTTTCTGTTCTGTTAAGCGGCGACGACATAAGGTTTATCGGCAAACCTGTTTCCGCGCTCAATTCGCTATTTATCAGACAGATTTGTAAACGGGCTTTACACATTGATGAAACCGATAATATTGTTTTTGCGCCATATGTTTCGGATGATTTCAACCTTTTTGTGACGTTGACGAATCTCGAAGGTTATCAAAAATCACTCAATATCAACAACAGCGGAAAACGCTCCGATTTAGCCGATTACGGTGAATTTATCACTTATAATCACAGCGATTTGGTGATGTTCAGTTTTGGCGAAAATGAAGATAAAGGAACGGTGCATATTGATTTTAACCGCCAAAATGATCCGCGTAACGCGAAAAACATTAAACTTCTCAGTGATGCCGCGGTTGCCACCGGTGCCTTTCCGATTGGTTTGGAATATGCTTCATTTCGCCGCGAACCGGAATTTATCAACGATAATTTTCTCATCCGGCAAATTCATGCGGACACGCAAGATCTGGTTGATAAAGACAATGATTATCTGACTTCTTTTATTGACGGCGGTTTGATCAATAATGAGCCTTTTGAACTGACCGATTGTTTGTTAAAGGCGCGATTGAAAACAAAACTGAAAAATCACGATGAAACAATCAAAGCGAACAAAGAATATATGGCGGATTTTGAAAAAAAACTGCGCAAGAAAAATTTGGAAGATAACATCGAGGAAGATATTGATCCGATCCTTAAACAAGAAAAGGAAAGATGGTTTGAAATGGAAGTAAGGCGGCAAAAAAATTACACAATATTGATGATTGACCCGTTTCCTTCGGAAAGAAAACCCAAAAAAGAACCAATCCCGGAAAATCAAACAAACTATTATCCGTTTGATTTAATGGGCGTGATTGCGCAACTTGTCGCCACGATGCGCTCCCAAATTTTAGTCAAAACCAATCTATTTAATACTGCCCGCGACATTAATGATTTTAGTTGTTACCTGATTGCTCCGCGCCGCCGCAGATTTCAGAAAACACCTGACGGGAAAGTTATGCGCGGCGATGACGGGCGACCGCTTCCCGTTTATGAAAAGAATCAAGCCGGCGAAGATGTAATGGACGAAAACGGCAAAAAAATTGTTAAAGTTTATGACGGAAGTGCGGCTATCGCCTGCGGAAGTTTGGGAGGTTTCGGCGGATTCCTGGACAAAAGTTTTCGGGAGCACGATTTCTTTCTTGGTCGTTTAAATTGCCAATCATTTCTCCGCAAACACTTTCGGATCAAATCGGACGGCGAAAATTCTGTTCAAAACGCCGTTACCACCGCTTATTCCGACGAGGCAAAAAAAATCTTCCAAATCGAATGCGGCGCAGAATATATTCCGATCATTCCCGAAATGGATTTATTGAAAGCAGAAACAAAACTTTCCACCGAAAACATTTCGCCGACGCCTGACGAACTTTATTGGAAACTTCCGTTTCCCAAATACGATTTGCGGATTTTTGCAGGAGCCAAGGAAAATGTTCTCAATCGAATTTGGTTGATCATTGATTCGCTGATGAAAATAAATAAAATTCCGTTGATCGGCAGAAAATATGTGCAGCTCGGTTTTTTCTTCTCCCGCAAAAGTTTATTCAAATCACTTTACGACTATATCGAAAAACAACTGCGGGCTTGGGACCTAATCAGATAAACAAAAAAAGGCGCAAGTGATTAAATGCTTGAGCCTTTTTTTGTTTATCTGTAATTGTCTAGGTTTTTGGTTTTTGGTTTTTGGTTTTGAAAGTAATAGCCGATTGGCGATGAATTTCACGCACTGATTTTTCAAACTCTTGTTTTAAAGCCGGCGGGTTTAATTTGAATAAAACCAAAAACCAAAGTCCCAACACCTCATCAGTTACGTTTATTTTACTTTCGTAAATTATCTTTGCTCAGATCCAATTCGTCAGCCTTGATGACATCAATCTTCATATTCGGAAAACGCTTTGCCAGATCGTCTTTGAAAACCGAATAATCGCCGACGATGATCAGATCGCCGCCTTTTAAGTTTTTCACGGCAAAATCTTTGATTTGCGCGTCGGAAACGATTTGCACGTTTTTCATATATGAACTCAGCTCATCTGTTTTAAGACCAAAAAGATAAAGTTCACCCACTCTTTCAGCCAAACTATCGGTTGATGCCAAATCGCGTCCGAAATCACCCGTCAAGGTTAACTTTCTCGCCGTTAATTCATCCGTCATAGCATTTTCAGAAACAATTTTATTAACTTCTCCAGCCATCAATTCGGCGACTTCAGCAGCCGAAACATTTTTCGTTTGAGCACGGGCAATAAAGTTTCCTTCGCCGTTGCGCCAGACGATACCACTTGAAGCTCCATAGCTCAAGCCGCGTTTGATACGAATTTCCTCGTTCAAACGTGCCGAATATCCACCGCCTAGAACCGTATTGCCAACCATTGCTGAAAAATATTTTTCTTTGTCAGCCAATCTACCGAAAGGAATTTGTTTGGCGTAAGTAACTGCCGCCTGACCGGAATTCGGCAAATCAACAACGAGCAATCGGTTTATAAGATTCGTTGTGCCGGTGGTTTTACGCATTTCAGATCTCGAAACCGTATTTCCTATATTGTTCCATTTACCGAAATATTTATCTGCCAGAGAAAAGGCGTTGGCAGCTGAAATGTCGCCGGTAAATATTAAAACCGAACCCTTCGGAACATAGAAATCCTTGTAAAATTTCTGAATATTCGCTTGATTAATTAGTTTTAAGCTGTCGGGTGTTCCGAGCGCAGGATGTTCTCCGTAAGTGTAGCGGCTGGCAACGTAACTTGCCAAATTATTGGGTTGTTTGAGTCGAACGATCAGCTCATCCAAGGTTTGTTTTTTGTAAAGCTCGATTTCATCATTCGAGAAAGCCGGATTCAAAGCCATATCGGACAGAATGGCTAATGCGAGGTCAACTTTATCCGAGGTCATATTAACGGCTATCTGCGATGAATTCCAATTGGCATTGGCATTCATATTGGCGCCTAAAAATTCGAGTTCTTGGCGATTTTGGTTGCCGTGCGGGTTTTCGTTCCTTTTGTCAACATCGTTACGGTCGTATCAGCCAAGCCTGCTAAATTTCCATCTTCAACGCCGGCGCCGTTTTTAACCATTAGCTGAGCAGTCACAAGCGGAAGATTGTTGCGCTCGACGACGACAACCGTTAAACCGTTCGGCAATTTCTTTTCCTGCACAAGCGGAATTTTTACGTCACGCGGCGCAGACGGCGCGGGAGGTTTTTCCTGTGCGAAAATTGACAGAGACACGCTGATCAGTGCAATC
>JBDTZT010000316.1:0-5481 GCA_040005005.1 Actinomycetota bacterium | reverse complement strand
CGCGGTTATTGTAGAAAAAATCGAGCGGCTGATGAACGAGCGCAGTGTAAAAGTCGCGGCGCATATCGTATTCGATGTGGCGCGAAGCATTGATAAGCAAACGTCGTTGCCAGAACAGAAAGACCGCGCTGATTCCGCTCACTCCCAAAATCAAAAAGACGTGAATGCTGATTTTTTCGACGTTTAAAGAGCCGTTGTAAAGACTGATTTTTATGTCGTCAATCGCGTTGCCGATGAGATAAGGAACGTAAAGCCCGAACAGCATTCCGAAGAAAATAAATGCGATGCCGAAGGCGACATTCCATTTATAAGGCGTGAAATAACGCGCAAATTTTCTAATTTCTTCCATAAATCAATGGGAACGCAAGCATCTTGCTTGCCTTGTGCGCGAAAGCGCGAACGATTCATTAAATAACATTTTTACATTGCTTTGTGACGTTTGCAGGCAAGATGCCTGCGCTCCCAATTTAAACCTTTGAATAGGTTGAAAGCGCGGTCGCCACCAATTTCCCGGCTTCGTTTTCGACTTCCGCTGAAACGAACAGAAGCCTTTTTCCGGCGCGGGTAACTTTTGCCGTGCAGCTTATCGCGCCCGCCGTGTGCGGGCGCAGATATTGAATCGTCAAATCAACGGTCGAAGCCATTTCGCCTTCGGCTAAATTTCCCAAAATCGCAAAAGCCGTCGCCGTGTCAATCAACGAAGCGGTCGCGCCGCCGTGCAGAAGTCCGTAGGGCTGGCGAAGTTCGTCGCGCATATCGAGTTTGATTTTGGCTTCACCGATTTCGAGTTCGACCAGTTCCATTCCGATTAGCTGAACAAACGGAACCTTGTCGAACGTGTCGTAAATCTGTTCTTTTAACGCTTTATCAAATGTTTTCGTTATTTCACTCATTTTTCAAATCAGCCATCACGTCAGCCTGGGCAAAAATCTTATTCCGCCCTGCTCCGCAAAATTTTGCGGAATTCTTCAGGCGAAACTCGCCGAAAATCCGTCGGGACAGCAAAAAGGTTTTCGTCCGTTTTCAATTTCAGATTTTTCAATTCAACCGTGTAAGTCAAAATTTTCTGTCCGCCGCCGGTGCTGTAAAATTCCTCTCTAACCGGCAAACCGAGTTGTTCTTCAACCGAAATCAGTATTTCCGACTTGTCGCCGGTGCCCAATCTGACGCGATATTTGGTCACATTGTCAACCGTTTCCAGTTTTTCAAAATTCGCGGCGCGGTTTTCGCTCAGCCATTCGGTCGTCAAAAAATTTGCCCAATCGTCGGTCGCGGCAGTTTGCGCCGCGCCTGTTTCCGCGTAAACTTTCTGCTCAATCAGAATCAGGTAATTTTTGTCGGTCTGCAAATTAGTCAGCTGATTTTTCGCGCCGAAATTAAAATCATAACGGCGATTTGCGCCGTTTCGCGCGACAAAAGTTTTCCGCTCGGTTTCGTTTGCCGTAACTACAATTTCGGCTTGAAATTGTTCCGGCTCGGTGATCGAAAAAGGAATTTCGCTTTTCAAATCTTCCGAAACCGTCGGCGTTTTGTTCGATGTTTCACCGCTCTCGGTTTGCCAAAAACGGCAAGCCGAAAAAAGCAAAAAAATTATCGCAAAAACCGTGAAAATTTTGGTAAGATTAAACGAAAACATTAGCGAAGCCTAATTTTATCATAAGGAACTGAAAACTTTTAGAATCAGCAAATTATTTCACGATGAATTTGATTCTCTGGCAAACAATTTATGTTTTAGGCGGCATTCTTATTCTACCCTTTGCGCCTTTTTTGTATCTGCAAGGTCAATATGTGCGCCGAAAAATCGGGCGGCTTCCCGACGCGGGCGGCGAAACGGTCGGCAAATTCAGTGCCGGAGAAATGAGCGTAAAACTTCTCATTCTCGGTGAATCAACGGCTACCGGAATCGGTGCACGAACCCACGAAACCGCCCTTGCCGGACAATTTGCAAGATGTTTGGGCGCAAAACTCGGCAAATCCGTCGAATGGCACGTCGTCGGCCGAAGCGGAATTACCGTTAAAGAAACGATTCACGAACTCGTCCCGCAAATCCCCGCCGAAAAATTTGATTACATAATGCTTGCACTCTGCGGCAACGAGGTTCTGAAACTCCGCAGTCCGCGCACCTTCCGGCGCGATATGAAAAAACTTCTCGGTATTTTGCAGGAAAAATACGAAGACGCGACCGTTTTTATCACCAATGCGCCCGCCGTTCGGCTCTCGCCCGTTTTGCCACAGCCGATAAAATTTATTCTCGGGCATCTTTCCGCCCTGCATGATGCGAATGCGCGGGAATTTACCGCCGAAATGAAAAATGTTTTTTATTTTCATCAGCCGAGCGAAGTTCCCAAAGATTTTTTTGCGGACGGGCTTCATCCTTCGGAAAAAGGCTACACGGATTGGTCGCGCAGAATGATTGAATTTTTCACGGAAAAATATCAATGGCAAGTTGAAGCAGAAAGTAAAGAGTAAAAAGGCAATTCCATATCTTTTCCCAAAAATGAAAAATCCCGAAAAGCTGCAAATTGAAATTCAAAATCTGCTTGACGCGCATCAGGAATGGCTCGTCATTGAGGTTTCGGGAAAGAGTTTTTCGCTTCAAAACACGGAAATCGAAATCGCTTTTGAGCGAAACAAATTGCTTTGCGGATTTTTGGGCGGCAAAGGTTTTCAGACGTGGCGCATCAGGGATTTTAAAACAAAAAATCAAGAAATTTTACTAAATTTATCGCGCAATTTTGAAAAGGAACAAGCAAAAATACGGCTTGTGCCGCGTGCTTTGGCGAAAGATTTGAGTGACTCGGTCGAACTTGCACGACTTGAAAAAGCCAACAAAATTGCGGCCGCGATCAAAGAAATTTCTCCAAAAACAAAACTCGTGCGGGTCGCACTGAACAAAGAAAACGGACGTTTCGCGCAAATCGTCTTTGAAAATTCGCAAGGCCGACAAACTGCTGTTATAGCCGATCTAACCGAAACTTTAACGCCCGAATTTCTTCTTTCGACGGCTTGTGTTTGGCTTGTCAGATTGCAGAATCGTAAGAAAAATCCGATTGCCGCAATTTGGATTTTAGGCGAAAAGAAACAAGCGAAAAAATTACAGAAACTTCACGCTTTGTTAAAAGAAAATTGGAAGAGGCGAATTTTAATTAAAGAAATTTCCCGCGAAGGCGAAAAGATGCAAAGCGAAACGCTGAAAGATTTGCCGGGTTTGCAGATCGCGGATCTGTGGTGCCGGAAGGCAAGCGAAATTAAGCTCTCGGAAACTGTCGAGGCAAGCGAAACGGCGCAGAAAGTTATTGAATTTTCGCCCGGTGAAATTGACGTAATTTTTAGCAAACACGGTGAGACTTTGCGTTTTAACGGCTTGCCGTTCGCACGTGTGCGGCGGATTTTTGACAAGGAAAAAGTCTGGTTCGGAATTGAAAAATCGCGACAGATTTTGTCGGAAAACAATTTTGACGAACTGCTTGAACTGATTGAAAATCTGCAAAATTTTCGCCGCCATGATTCGCCGAACAAACGCCACGCATTTTTCCAAATCGCGCCCGAAGCATGGCTTGAGGCAATTTTGCGCCGAAATATCAAACTGCTCGACGCAAATCTTTTCTTGTCGCCGCTTTATCATCAGTTTCGCGCTGAACGCGATAAAATTGATTTGCTCGCGTTAAGACGAGACGGACGGCTCGTGATTATCGAACTCAAAGTTGCCGCCGACCGCGAAAGTGTATTTCAAGCCGCCGATTACTGGCGCAAAATCGAACTGCAAAGGCGCACAGGGAATCTGCAAAAAGCAAGACTTTTCGGCGATTTGGAAATCTCGGGCGAACAGACAATTGTTTATCTGGTTGCGCCGACTTTGAGTTTTCACCGGGAGTTTGCCTTTTTGGCGCGGACAATTTCAGACGAAATCGAGATTAATCGTTTCAATCTGGCGGAAAACTGGCGCGAAAACTTGAAGGTTTTGGAAAGGCAAAAGCAGTCTGAAAAAAATCTTGTCTAATCAATTGGGTGATGCTAAAATGCAGACCAAGCTCTTAAAAGTTCAGTCCTAAAAATTAGTTTTTCATTTGGAGATTGCTATGTCAAACAAAAATTTCTGTTCTCGTCTTTTCGCCGTTTTGCAGATTTCAGCGTTATTTTTTTCACTTTGCCAAGGGTTGTTTGCGCAAAATGAAACAACCAAAACTCCTCAGACGATTTATTCAAACACGACCGCAATTAACATCAATACGACTTCGGGACTGACCGCGCCGACAAAGGCGACACTTTATCCCTCGACGATTGATGTTTCGGGAATGACCGGAACGATTACGCGGGTTGCCGTCACTTTGGATGGTATAAACAACAGAATTTCAACAGATATGGATTTCTTGTTGGTTAGTCCGAGCGGGGCAAAATTTGTCTTTTTGTCCGATTGCTGCGGAAACGATGACAAGATTTATACGTTTGCGGATGATGCCGCGGCAACTCCTTCTTCCGGCGCGGCTTCGGGAACGTATAAACCGGTGAACGGGGACAATCTGGCTAACGATACATTTCCCGTGCCCGCGCCTGCCGGACCGTATAATTTTCCGCCGAGCGCAACATTCGCTTCCGTTTACAACGGCGCAGTTCCGAACGGAACGTGGTCGCTTTACGCGGCTGACGATACTTTAAGCAATCCGGGAAGCATCAATTCAGGCTGGTCGCTGACAATTACCACCGACGGCGCGCCGGCGACTTTTACAAATTCAAATTACATCGGACTTAACGACATTCTTGCCACGTCTGCGCCTTACGGGACGGCAATCAATGTTTCGGGCGTTTCGGGTGTGATCTCCAATCTGAAAGTTTCGATCAGCGGTCTTTCTCACCCGGTTCCATCGGATATTGATATTTTGCTGGTCTCTCCGAACGGCAAAGGATTAGTAGTGATGTCCGATGCCGGCGGCAGCACCGCCGCAAATAATGCTAATCTGACTTTTGATGATGAGGCAGCATCCACAATCAATTCGGTGGTCTCAGGCACATATAAGCCGACCGATAACTTTAGTGAATCTTTTGGGGATACATTTCCCGCGCCCGCGCCTTTGCGCCCTTATGAAAGTTCATTGAGTAGATTCAACGGTTTCAGTCCAAATGGAGAATGGCAGCTTTTTGTCGTTGATGACAGCCAAAACAATTCGGGTTTGATTTCGGGCGGCTGGAGTTTGGATATTACAACGACACCGGTCGTGCCGCCCACGCCGCCGAGTTGTTCGGCACCGAGTTTTTCACCGACGAATTTTCAAACCGGGATCAATCCGACCAATCTGGCGGTCGCCGATTTTAACAATGACAACAAGCCGGATTTAGCCGTGACCAATCAGGTGACAAACGATGTTTCGATTCTGCTTGGCAACGGCGATGGAACTTTTGCGCCGCAGGCTTTGTTTTCAGCCGGTTCAAGTCCGTATGCGGTCGTCGCCGGAAAATTTAACGCCGACAACAATTTTGACCTGG
>JBDTZT010000315.1:0-5487 GCA_040005005.1 Actinomycetota bacterium | reverse complement strand
CGGGACGGCGACCGCCGGACAGGATTATACGGCAACCAGCGGAACGCTCGTGTTTCTCGACGGGCAAACAAATGCGAGCTTCAACATTCCGATTTTGCCGGACAACATCGGCGAAGCGAACGAAACCGTTTTTCTGACGCTTTCAAACCCGAACGGCGGCGCTGGGTTAGGAAGTCCGTCAAGCCGGATTCTAACGATTCTCGATGACGACGGAGGATTGCCCGCGAAAGTTTCGATCAGCGGAAATGTCGTCGAAAACAACGCGCCTTTGCCGAATGTTCTGGTCACGCTCGCCGGTTCGCAAAGCAAAACCGCGCTGACCGATGCGAGCGGCAATTATAGTTTTGCAAACTTGCCGAGCGGCGGCAATTATCTCGTCACGCCGACTTTAAGCAGTCACAATTTCGAGCCGTTCAACTTGAGCTACAACAATCTCGCGGCAAATGTCACGAATGCCAATTTTGTCAGCACGACCGGAACGCCGGCGCGTCTTTTACGAGTTGCGGGCGGCGACACGGTTTCCGGCAATTCGGTTGTCGTTCCGGTTGAATTAGTCAGTCAAGGCAACGAAAATTCGGTCGGTTTTAGTTTGAATTACGACGCGAATCTTTTGAGCAACGCGCAAGTTTCTTTGGGAACTGATGCGGCAACAGGTTCGCTCATCTTCAATTCGCAAACCGGAAAAATCGGTGTTCTCGTCGCACTGCCGGCGGGACAAACCTTTACGGCCGGAACGCGCCAGGTCGCAACCGTCACTTTCCTGACCGCGCAAACCGCGCTTTATTCAACGCCTGTCGGTTTCGGCGATGCGCCAATCGGACGGGAAACGACCGATGCCAATGCGGGAGTTTTGCCGACCGGATATGCCGACGGTGCGGTCACATTCGCGCAAGGTTACGAATCAGACGTAGCGCCGCGTCCGACGGGTTCGGGCAACGGCAGCGTGACGGTCGCGGACTTTACGCAAGTCGGCAAATTCGTTGCCGGAACGAATTTGATGGACGCGGGTTACAACGAATTTCAACGTGCCGATGCGGCGCCGCGCGGCACGAAAGGCAACGGCTTTTTGACCGTTTCGGATTATACGCAAGCCGGACGCTACGCCGCCGGACTCGATGCGGTGCAAACTGCGGGCGGCGCCAGCACGGCAAATTTGGTTGGCGAAGATTACGAAAAAAACGTCAAATCAAAGATTGAAAATCTGACCGTGCCGCGAAACATTCGTGTTGTCAATGCACAGGCTTTACCGAATTCACAGGTTTTGGTTTCGATTGAGATAGATGCCAGCGGCGATGAAAACGCGTTTGGTTTGACGCTCAATTATGACGCGGCAAAACTCTCGAATCCGCTGGTCGCGCTCGGTTCAGGAACGGCGGGAACGACCTTGATTCCGAACACGAACAACGCGGGGAAAGTCGGTGTCGTGCTGGCTTTTCCGGTCAGCCAAACGATTCAGGCAGGCACCAAACAACTTGTCAAGATTCGCTTTGATGTCGCGGCCAATGCGCCGGGCGGGCAAACGCCGCTGACGTTTTCGGATGCGCCGGTTTTCCGCGAAGTCGTCAACGCCAATGCCGACCCGCTTTCAACAATTTTTACCGACGGCGCAGTCAACATTCTCGGACCGACGGCGGCAAACGTGACAGTTGGCGGACGAATCGTTGACGCCGGCGGAAATGCGATCAGCCGGGTGTCGGTTTCGCTCACGGACGGCAATGGCACAACGCGCACAGCAGTCAGCAATTCATTCGGCAATTACCTTTTTACGGATGTTGCGGCGGGCGCGAGCTGCGTCATCAGCGTTAATTCAAAACGTTACCAATTCAGCCCGAATACGCAAATCTTAGCGGTGACGGATGATTTGGAAAGCGTCAACTTTACGGCTGAGAATTAATGTAAGAAAGGCAAGCGCGGGCGATGATTTCAAAAGCAGAAATCATCGCCCGCAAAATTAATCAATAAAATCAGAAATTTTAAGGAGAAATATACAATGAAACAAAATCTGTTACAAAAAATTATGTTGACCGCGATGGCAGTCATCGCCATCGGCGGGATCGGCTTCGGTCAGACAAAAACAAAACCAAAGTGGAATTCTTACGAGATTCGCTGCATAGACCAAAATAAGACACTTTTTTTCGGGATTGCGGAGTATGAGGGCAAGTTTGGCGTTGCTCATATGTATGTCGGAAATATCAAGATCGGAAAACTCATCGCGACCGCCGCCGGGCCGGACGTGATACGGGTCAAGATCGCCGGGGAAACGCTGAACACCGGCTTTGAGATTCTAAAATCGGGCGCGGTCTTTGCGGTAGATTATACGCCGACGAGCGCGGCGCGAACGGAAGTTTGCAAAGCCAGTGTTAAATATTACCAATGAAAACTTTTGAAAAAATAACCGCGAATATCATTTTGAACGGTAAGGAGCAAAGACGATGGTTTATAAGATAATGGCGTCAATAATTTTGAGCGTATTTTACATATTCGTTCCGGCAAATTTTAGCTGCGGTCAGACCAAAGAAGCGGCTAAACCGCCGCCGCTGATCGAATTCAGGTTGATTGACAGAAACGATAATTCGCCTGACGCGCTGCGTCTTCCGGTCAGCGGGGATGTCAATCAATCTGTCGCGGTCAAGCCGGAAATTATTATCAACGGCGCGGACATTACCGCCGTTAAAACGCACACCGAAAAGTTTTGGCTGATGTTCAAACGATACGAACGCTCATCAGTTCAAATTAATTTCACTGATGCCGGAACGCAGCGTTTGAAGGCCGCCATTCAAAATAATATCGGCGAATTTATGGCAATAATTATTGATGGCAAAGTTGTCTGTCAGGCTTTAATGAGAAATTCGTTGAAGGGAAATACATTCGTTCTCGAAGCCGGTATGACCCGCGACGAAACCGCCAAACTGGCACGTTTATTGAGGAAAGGCTGACAATTACTTTTGGGTTGATTCAGAATCAACTTTACGGCTGATGCGCCGGAAAACTAAATAAAATGCGCCTTCGCTTAAGAAAATTCGGCGAAAGCGCATTCAAATTCAAACTTTCTGCCGGCAAAAACAAACTATAGTTTAACGGTTTGCAAGTCGGCGCAATTAACTTATAAAGTTTAAATAAGGAGATAAAGTGAAAATAACTAAATATTTAACCATCATGGCGGCAGTATTTTTGATGCTCGGAACCGCTTGCAACAAAAACGCCGAAACCAAGAACACGGCGGTCAATCAGCCCACCGCTAATATTTCGACGAATACTAATCAACTCGTCGCTAATGCCAATTCCAATCAACCGGAAGCCAATCAAACCGATAAATCTACCAGCAGCAGTTCGCTGGCAACGCCGGCTGATGTTTACAAAGCGTTCTATTCGGCCCGCCAAAAGAAAGATATTGACGGTTTGAAAAAGGTTTTGGCGAAAGACGCGCTCGATTTTTTTACGGAAATGAGCAAAGTTGACGGGAAAACTCTCGATGACGGTTTAAAAGAAATCGTCGCCGGTAAGCAGGCGCCGACCGCCGAAACCCGCAATGAAAAAATTGACGGCGCGAAAGCGACGCTCGAATACCTTGACGAAAAAGGCGGCTGGTCGCCGATGGATTTTGTCAAAGAAGGCAAAGACTGGAAGGTGACGATTGCCAAACCTAACCCGAAGGACGTTGAAATTAACGGCAAAAAGCAGCAATAATTGATTAAGCACGACTGCAAAAATATGTTTGAATGATGGACGGCGTTCCGTCAGGAAAATAATCTGATCTAATTTGGCTTGAGTGCTGAAAAGCAAAAGAGCGGTTAATTTTGATACTGCTCTTTTGCTTTTCAATTTTCCAGCTCAACGAACTTTTACGAGGATTTCTTTTTTGCCGCACGGAGCTTCAAACATCACGGTAAATGCGCCCGTTTTGTTGCTGACGGATTTGACGATAAAAAATAGTTTCTTTGAATCTTTGCCGATGTCCGAATCAAGTGACACTTCAATATTGCCCGGACTGCTCGAAGCGGCGATGATTTGTTTGAGATCGCCGCCGTTTTCAAAACTGACCTCGACGCCCATACTTCCGCGGCGGCCGAGAAGCGAAACTGTTTCCCGGCTGACGATGATTTTACAGCTCGTTATTTCTTCCGTGACAGTTTTTGTGCCGGTGTTTTCAGTGATAATAATTCGCGGACGGTTTTCGCCCGTTAATATTTTTTCCTCGGTTGGAGTTTCGGGTGTTTTAGTTTCAGATGTTCGAGCTTCAGATGTTGGAGTTTCGGTCGGCTTTATTTCGGTTTGAACAGGTTCAGACGGTTTTTCGTCGGTTATTTTAGTTTCAGTTTTCGGGTTGTCGGTTTTCGGCACGTCGGTTTTCCCGACGTTGATAATTATCGGTTCAAAAAGCGGTTTCGGCATATTCGAGGGCGTTGGTTCGGTTGATTTTTTGTCGCTCGGCGGTTTATTAGTTTTCGGTGAAGGCGGAAACTGCAAGATTGCTTCGGTTTTTACGTTTGAAACATTTTGCGGTGTCGGCGAAGATTCGGGAGTCGGTTCGGTTTTTGTTTCGATTATTTTCGTTTCTTCGGTTTTCGGCAAAAGTTCGGACGCAGGCGTTGGCTGAACTTCTGTTTTCGGATTTTCGCCCGGTGTCGGGTTGGGAGTTGCGGCTGTTTTCAGAGTGGTTATTTCTTCGGTTTTTACTTCCTCTGTTTTCGATTTTTCGTCAGGTGTTGGCGACACCGAAACTTCGGGTGTTTTTTTGGGCGTGACCGACGGCAGATTTTCGGGTAAAGGGTTTGTTTCGGGTTTTGTTTCGGTTTTTACTTCGGGTGTTGGCTGCGGAGTTGCTTCCGTTTTCGGAGTCGGTGATGTTTCCGCGATCGGCACTGAAAAAGGCGTTTTTACGTTGTCGGTTTTGCCGGTTTCGGTTTTATTTTCAGTCGCCGCGACGGTCGTCAAAGTTTCGGATTTCGTGCCGATTTTTGCTTCCAAACCGTCCGTGTTGCCATTCACTTTTTGATATAAAACTTCAATCACCGCGCGTTTTTCCAAATCGGGCAAATCTTTATCGTAACTCTTTAGATAAGCGTCGAGAGCTTCTTTTTCCTTGCCGTCCGCTTCGAGAGCCTTGCCCAAATGCCATTGACTTTCTCGCCACCACGCGCTTTTATCGGGCAAAACGCTCAAAGCCCTTTTCAATCTGACGACCGATTGGCCCGGGTTATTTTGTTGATAATAAGTCCAGCCGGAAATATCTTCGATCCGTCCGCGCAAAATTACCGAAAGCGTCTGACGCGGAATGTCGGGTACGACGATGATCAGATTTTGGCTGATCGCATATTGACGGCTGTCATAAATTTCGTCTGCCAACACCGCCGCCGAAGGACTGGCGACATTAAGCGCCGAATCAACACCGCCGACTGCCGATTGCATCAGTTCCAAAACCTTCGGCAAAGCCGTTTTTTTCTGTAAAAGACGACTCGCGGCAAAAAGCTGCCGGTGCAGCCGCAT
>JBDTZT010000314.1:0-5489 GCA_040005005.1 Actinomycetota bacterium | reverse complement strand
GAAAATCAGATTGGCGTGCTGTAATAACACTTCTCCCGATTTTGTCAGAACAATATCGGCTTTCGGGACATTTACCGAAACTTTGAATTCATCGCCGGCATAAACTTCCAAAATTGCGCTTCCCGTTGATAATTTCAGTTTCAGATTATCAAGGTCGGTCGTCACAAACTCAAAACCGGAATTTACTCCCAACCGCACGAACGAACCCGGATTCAGCAGAATTTCCGCTTTGCCGTCCGCGCCGGTCGAAACACGGTCGCCGATTTCTAGTTTGTCGTCTTTTATCAGGTAACCGCTTTTACCGTCTTTACGATTGACCGAAACTTTTCCTTCAACGTAATTGATGCCGCCCGCTTTCGCGGAAATGACATACATTTCACCGGCGGCTGAAACCGTTTTTTCATCTTGGGCGAATACAAAAGTAGAAAACAAAACGCCAAGCGCGGCTATTGAAAAAGCAAATAGCAGATTTTTTTTCATTGTTCGACTCCTTATCAGGACAGATTTTTATAAATACTTTAAGTCTTTTAGGCTAAAAATACAATGTCTTTCGTCTATGGTTTGGAGTTAATTGAAAACCGAAAGGTTGTCAAAAATAACAGAACAACCTTTACAGCCCGAACGTAATCTAAGAAATTGCTTGCTGCAGTCTGACAAGCATTACTCAAGAGGAATAATTATGGCAACTTATAAAGACCCGGTAAAATGTTTCGCACCGCTTGAGGTAGTCGAAAGATTACTTGAAATCCGTGCGGATTTGGGTTTCGCGGAAGTTGTTTATCTGGATAGCTCGATTGAATTAGCGCAGTTTTTCGATGCTTTCGGCTTTGATGTTTTCGCACTATCAACATCAAACGAAAAATTAAATTACGGTGATTACCAAACGCCGATCGTGCCGGGCGGCGACGCTCTGCACTGTTCGCTGACCGGACACTAAAGAAGAAGTTTTTACAATTTCCAACTACAACTGAAGGAACGCGGAAGGTAATTCAAACATTTGAAAAGCCTTCCGCTTTTTTTAATGTGAAAAAGTGAAAAAGTAGAAAAGTGGAAAAGTTTGCTCATTGGAAAGACTCAAAACTTTTTCACTTCTAACCTTTTTCACTTTTTCACATTAAAGAGCTTTGACGATAAAAAGCGTTCCGTCATCATCTAAAAACTTTCGTTCGGTAAAATCGGCGACCCCTTTGCGGATGAAATCGATCATTTCTTTCGCCGGGAGGTGAATTCCTTCCAAAACGCGCTGGACTAATCTTTCTTTACCAAAGTCTTCGCCGTCTTCGCGGGCCGCTTCGGTGATGCCGTCCGTGTATAGAACTAAAACCTGTCCGGCTTCAAACTTTATAAAATGCTGGTGATACCGCATTTCGCGAAACATTCCGAGCGGCAGATCACCGTATTCGACAAACCGGTGTTCGCCGTCAGCCTTAATCAGCAAAGGCGGATTATGACCGGCATTTGAAAACACGAAGGTTTTATTCGTCGCGTCCAGACTTCCGTAAATCGCCGTGATAAACTGATGTGATTCGACCGAATCCCACAAAAGATTGCTGACTTTCGACAACGCAATGTTCGGCGCATAACCGATTTGCACAGCTAATCTCAGCGATGCCCGCAAAAATGCCGTCAAAAGTGCGGCGGGAATTCCTTTGCCGACAGCATCGGCGACGACGATTCCGATTTGGTCATCAAACACTTTCACCCAATCGTAATAATCGCCCGAAACTTCTTCGGTCGGAAAAATATACGCGCTGATGTCAAAGCCTTTGACAATCGGGTCGTTGTCGGGAAGCAGTTGGAGCTGAACTTGGCGGGCGATTTCGAGCTGCGCCTCCAGACGCTTTTTCTCAACGACTTGCTCGTAAAGCTCGGCTTTTTCAATGATGATGGCAACCTGCGAAGCGAGCAACAATAAAAGTTGTAAATCATCGTCCGTGTAAGCATTGAGTTGGTCGCTTTCGAGATCGAAAACGCCGATGACCTGATCGTTTGAGATAATCGGCGCGACCATTTCGGAACGCGTTTGCGGGCGAGCGTGAAAATAACGCGTGTCTTCGTGCACGTCGGGCGAAATCAAAGGTTTTCCGGTTTGGGCAACATAGCCGATAAAACCTTCGCCCATTTTAATGCGCGGCTCGACGAGCGCAAATGGAATTTTGTAGCCGCGGATAGTTTTCGACTTAAAAATATACGGACTTTCGCTCGTTTTATCGTATTCGATCAAATAAATTCCCGCCGCGTCGTAATGAATCAGCGAACCGAGCGTGTCCATCACGAGCGTCAAAACTTCGTCTAAATCGAGCGACCGGCTGATTTTTTTGGTGATGTCGAGAAGCATCCGCAACTTGTCAACGGTTGATAATTGCGTGTCCGGCACAGAAGTTTTGTTATTTGATTCGTCCATTATTCCAGTAAATCGTGAATTGTAAATCGTAAACAGCCGGGAATCAAATTGTCTATTTACGATTCACGATTAACCATCAGCGATTTTTTGTATTCATCCCACAAATGCGAAATTTTCATTCGGTATTCGACGAGTTCGCGGCTGACGTTAAAATGCCGGGCGATTTCGCGTGAAGTTTTGCCCTGCACCACAAAACGGCGCAAAGCGGAGTATGGAACGAGTGCCGCCGCGCCGACCGAATAGGCTTCTTCCTCAATTTCGGCGTGATAATCCCGGGCAATAACTTTGCCGTTTTTCGTGACATTTGTAATCGCCAAACGTGAGGGTTTATGACCGAGAAAAACGTGGCTGATTTCTTCCATCAAGGTCGCGTTCTGCCGGTTTGCACCGTGCGTCGGGTTGAGAATTATCAATTTTCGGCCGTCAGGCAATTTTTGTGAACACGCGCCGCCCGACCATTTATCTTTTCCGTCGTTTAAGAGCTGGCGTTTGGTTTCTTCCGACAAAAAAGGTTCAATTTGTTCGAACGAAGCGACCAAAAGATTCGCGTATTTCGCCAAATCGAATGGATTTAAGCGTTCATCATCGCGTCTTAGACCGGCAAACTCTCGCAAACCGATTGCTTTTATCTCGTAATTTCTTCCTTTCTGACTCGGCGGTAAGTTTTCGGTATCCACGAGAAAAGATTATACAATAGGTAAAAAGGTAAAAGGCAAAAGGCAAAACTTATTTATTTGAGTAAATCAAGGTTTTTCCTTCGGGCAACGATTGTCAAATGTTTCACAAATTACCTTGAAAACAGATAAATTGTCAGTATTTTGCAAAACGGTTTTCAATTTAATGTTTAACTTTTAGCCGCTAACTAAAACTTTTCGGCAGACGATTCGCCGCTAAAATCAAGCCGATGGCGATGAGCAGAATTGCCAGATATTCGGTTAGCGTCGAAACCGTTCCGACGCCTAAAATGATGTTACGAATCACCTTTTGAGATTCATATCGGCTCGAGTCATACGTAGTAAGATCCTGATATCTCCAATATCCCCAACTAATCAGCCAAAGAATAAACGAAATGGCAGTTGCCGCGATCGCAGTAAATCCGAGTGCTTTCATAACCAGACTCCTTATTTTGTTTAATTCGCTTGATAATACACCTAATTTTTAACTTTCAACAAGTTCTTTTCGCAAAAATAAACGGTGAACAGAAACATTTTCCGCTCACCGCCCATTACTTTTTGTTAAATGCTTGTAATTGTAGAGGTCTTTGGTTTTTGGAAGAAATAACCGACTGGCGATGAATTTCTTACCAAAACACTGATTTTTCAAAATTCTTGTTTGAAAGTCGGCGGTTTAATTTGAATAAATCCCAAAACCAAAAACCAAAAGCCTAAGACCTCATCAGTTACTAATGCTTTACACTTCCTTATATTCCGAATCAACGTCTTCTGATGAAAGCGCAACCCGGTAGTTTTTTGATTGCTTTTGCTTGGTAATCAGCAAATCGTCTTTCGTCTTGAGCAAATCGGCGCGGTTGTAAACGGAAATTTCGAAGTTGTAGCCGTGCGTAATCGCGTCTTTCGGACACGCTTCGACGCAGAAACCGCAAAAAATACAGCGTCCGTAATCAATGTTATAGACTTTCGCGTAACGCTCGTCGCGTCCGATGCGTTCGGGATATGGTCGCGAATCGGTTTCGGCTTCGATATAAATGCAGTCCGACGGACAAGCCGCCGCGCAAAGATAACACGCGACGCATTTTTCCTTGCCGTTCTCGTCAACGTGCAGCAGATGCATTCCGCGATAACGCGGCTGTACCGTAATGGGAACATCCGGATACTGCACCGTCCATTTTTCACGCGGAATTTCGGAGATGGTTCGTTTCATTCCTTTGAGAACAGCAACGGTTGATTGAATAACATCAGTGATAATTGACATAAAAATTAACTTTTTTACTAATTATTTAATCCAAAACTAGCAATCATTCCGGCATAAACCAGGATGATTAAAATCCAGTAAAGTATCCAAAGAACTGTAAAAATTCCTCCGACCACCATTCCGGCAATCGCCAAACCCTTTCCGCCATATTGATTCGGGTCGTTATTGACGTTTTTCATTCCCAAATAACCCGTAATCAACGCCGCCGGTCCGGTTGCCCAGCCGATATAACAACAAATACTGATGATTCCCAGCACCAGCGAAATAATCGGTAAAGTCTGATTTTGTCCCTGCATTGCCATCGGCGGCTGAAAAGGCGTTTGCGCTCCCAAACCCTGGTCTTGCCAACCGGCGACCGGAGTCGGCGGCGGTGTCCAATCATTTTGCTGCAAAGGCTGACTTCCGAACGACGGCTGGTTCATCTGGTCAAATTGCGCTTGACCGCCGCCAAATTGAGTCGGCGGCGGATCTTCCTGAAACACCGGTTTCGGCGGTTCAAAAGATGACTGCTGCTGAGATTCAAAAGGTGTTTGCTGCGGCGCATCGAACGGTGATTTGGGTGATTCAAACGGCGATTGCAGCGGAGTTTGTCCGAATGGCGATTGCGGTTCATCTACGGGCGCTAGTTTCGTTTCATTGAGAGAGGGCACATCAAACGGCGACGGAATCGGTTCGTTATTTGGTTTGCCAAACGGCGAATCCTGCGATAGCGGAGCCTTGCCGGCGTCCCACGGATTTTGAATCATCGTCGCGGGGAGATCTTCTTCCACATCGTCTTTTGCCGGCAAATTGCCAAAACTCGGCGGACTCAAACTCGGTTCGCTGAATTTCGGCGGGTCGGGCTGCAAAATGGTCGGGTCGTTCGTAAAATCAGGTTCCGGCACCGGTAAAGGTTCGCTCGGCTGTGAAAAACCGCTGAATGGCGAGGCCGGCGTTTCAGATTTAATTTCTTCCTTGATTGCTTCGAATTTCGGCGGCGCGGGCTGCGGTTCTTCAAGTATCGGCTTGTCTTGCGCGATAATCGGCGAAGCAACCATCGTTTTGAGCGGGTCAAACTCTTCCGGCAGCTGCAACAGATCGCCGCTGTCATCTTTGCCAGCCGAACCCGCCACCACTGTTTTAAATGGATCGGAAGTCGGAATCGAAGAAGCGA
>JBDTZT010000313.1:0-5491 GCA_040005005.1 Actinomycetota bacterium | reverse complement strand
GGGTCCTTTTCGAGACAAGTTTTAGTAGTATAGCACCACAAGATAAGGACATTATTCATTTTTGCTGATTTTGCAAAGGCGCGGCGAGCAGATGTCCCTGATAAACGAAATAAATTTTCGCGGCTTTTTCGTCAACCCAAATATCCATACTATCTAATTTGATTTCGGGAAGTTTTGTGACGGGCAGAAACGAGAAAGTTTTTGTATTGTAGCGTCCGATTGCGGTTTCCTTTAACTTTTTGTCGTAAATCGCCGCCCAAAATTCATTCGGCGCGGCGGTCATCTGAAGCGGGCGAAAGGTTTGCTGCTGAATCGGGCGAAATTCGCCTTTGACGAGTTGGGTCGCGCCCGTCGCCGCGTCGAGCAGATAATATTCGGGCGTTGGCGGACTCGGATTTTTGTCGTTTTTATCAGGCTGAACAGGCGTTTCCTCTTCGTCTTGTTCAACCTGATATTCGCCGTCGTAATTGTATCTTTTGGCTTTGGCGCGGATAATTAAAACTTTGTTCGGCGAAGCAATAAAAGCAACCGGCTTTAAAATATCGGCGGGCGGAAGATTTACTTGAAATTCTTTGCCGGTCGGCAAGTTTATCCGGAAAAGGTTGCCCGGTTCGCCCCATTTAGCGGCCGGTTTTGCAACAATCACCCAGTTTTCGTCCGCCGTCACGATTGGCGAAGAATAATTTCCGTCTTTGATTTTAATGGACGTTTGCGAACGCCTGACTTTGAATAATCCGCCTTCTTCCGAATAAGATGTACGGATTTCATAGTTTCCGGCGCGAACTTGCCACGCCCGCGGATTCGGATTAATTTCCGTCGTTTCGGGAAACTGTGTTTCGTCAATCAAAAACGGTATTTCAAGCGGCTGCGGCAAAACTCCGCCGAGCTTGCCGTTTTCAAAACCGCGCCAGAAATAATGCGCATATTCGGCTTCTTCGCGCCGTTTGTTTTGTGAATCCCTTCGTTTTTCTAATTCTTCGTAATTTTCTTCGTCAATCTCGACCGAATTTTCGACTTGAAATTGTTCCGACAGATTTTTCTCGATCTCTTCTTCTTTGTTACTATCCTCGACCAAAACGCGCAAATCATTACCGTTTTTCCAAACCGCCCGCGCTTCGAATTTGTCGTCCGCGAGCAAAACTTCCAGGCCTTTTATTTTGTCCGCTAAAAGATAATGAAGTTTGAGTTCGCCTTGATTAAAAGACGCAAATCGCGCAAAAATATTTTTAATCGGTGCGCGTTCAATTGAGGTATTACTAAAAAATACACGTCGTCCGCCGTCGCGTCCGAACATTATGAATTCGCTTGATTCACAATCGTAGCAAGAGCCGACCGACGGCGTGGTCGTATCAACTTTCTCGTCAATCAGAAAGCGGAAAAAATCTTCGTATTCTTTGGCGGTCAGAGTTTTTTCACGATACCGCGCCGCATCCTCGTAATCGGTGAAAGTGATTTTATCTTTGAAAACGCGGATCACTTGTTGACCGTCGGCTTTGTTCGGCAAAATTCCGTAAACCGCCAGCAAATCGGGATTTGTCTTGATCTCGCGGCGAAGCGTTTCTTCGGTTTTGTCTAAATTTGAAAAATTTCCGACGAGAAATGCGCGTCCAGTAACGCTTTGAAATACTTCATTGAGTTTTTCGGTATAATTTACATTTTTGAAATCGGGAATAAATGCCTGCCGTGCGCCCAAGATAACGGCTTCGTTTTGATGCTGTCCCAAAACGAGCAAACGCGCCTCAAGGCTGTCTTCGGATTCGAGATAACGCTCGGCGGCGAGTGCGAGATTTTTGTTCACGTTTTTCAAAAACGAACCGACTTCCGGGACCGGCAATATCGCGCGAAGCAGCCGCGCACAGCCGAGCATCGCGGTTTGCGCGTCCGCGTCTTTTTGTCCGAGAATATTGAGAAAATCCGTGTTGTCTTCGGCCAGACACGCGCCGATTCCGCGTCCCGTGCCGGCTGCGCCGCGAAGCGCAAAAACGTCGTTCGGAACTTTCTCGCGGATTTCTTTGCGTTTGGCGAGAGCCGCTAAAATCGTTTCAAGGTCGGCTTCGCCGTCGCGGATTTGCCGTAATCTTTCGATAAAAATCACGCGTCCTTTCCACCTTCGCATAATTCCGGCAAGCGCCCCGGCGACCGCCGGTTTCGTTTTTCGCAACGCTTTCAAACGTTCGATGGCGCGAACCACCAAACCGTCACTCTGTTCGGGGCGAAAGGCAACAAAACTGCCGATGCTGATGGCGAGCGGGACAGTTTTTGGCGGTTTTTCATTATCTACGTCATCCCGCCGATAGTAACCACCTAAATCGTATTGATTTAATCCGTCAGTTGTAGAAATCGCGGTTGCATATGTTTCAAGCGCGGACATTTGTTCATCGTCGGTCAAACCGCCGCATTCAATCAGCGCGTTTATAAAGATATTGCGGTTATACGGATTTTTTTCGGTTGCCAAAGCGAGTTTCAAGGCGGGAACGGCGCGTGCGTCTTTGTATCCGGCGAGAGCTTGGGCGGCAATTGGGCGAAATTCTTCTTCGTTCGTTAAAATTGCAATCAAACCCGGAATGCTTTCCGGCAAATCAACTTTGCCGACGGCGTTTATTAATGCGGCGCGTCCGTTGACGATAGCGCCTGCCCAATTCGGATTCGCGAGCCACGGAAGCAACGCCCGAACCGCGTCAATATTTGCTTCGCCCAGTTGGGTTGTCAAATTTTTAATCGCCGCTTTGCGAACCGTCGAATTTTTGCTTTCGACGAGTGCTGCCATTGCCTTGATATATTTTTCGGGCGGCGAATATAAAAGCAAAGTGGTCAGTCCGGTATAAACCGAATTGTTGATCTTCAGTTCATACAAAGTTTCATCTGAAAGCAGCGAAAGATACCAATCGTCGCGCCCGTCCCAATCTGTTTCGCTGACTAATGAGTCCAACGCCAAATCGCGGGCGCCGGGCCGGCTGTTGCGGTTTTCGACCACCTCCTGCAATTGCCGGCGGTATTTTGAAATGTCGCCGTCGTCGCCCGTGGCGAGCGCGTGTGTGTAATAAGCCCATTTTGCGAGAGTCGAAGAAACTGGCTGATTTTTATCGTTGACGAGCTTTTCCAGGATCGGCGCGGCTTTTTCCCAATCAATCCGCGTCAACGCCAAAAGTTCGGCTTGATTGGTGACATACTCGTCCTTGTCCTTAACTTTTTCCGCTTTTTTCAGCAATTCGTCAACATAAACGTCGCTGTGATATACGAGCCAGTTTCGAATCGTGTAAATGCCGTATTCCCGTGTTTTAACTTGCAACATTAGGTCATAAATGTGTTTTACGGATTCGGCAATTTTAGGTCTGGTCGGCAGAATATTTAGAAATAAGTTCAAGCCTTCGGGCTTGTCTTCACAATATTCCAAAAGCCTTTCAATCGTTTTATCGGAAGGTTTGACGTTATAACGGAGAAGCCGGTAGGTTCGGCTCTGCATTGACCAATAATCAAGCAATTCTTCGATCGGCGCGTCATCGGGCGGAATCCGATTTTTGTCGTAGAATCCGGGTTCACGGCTGACAGGTTTGGATTTTAACGCTTGCGACGAAAGTTCGTCCAGCGGCGGCGGCGCGGGTAAATCCAGTAATTGCTTGAGCAAATTTGCCGGATTAACGGTTTGAGCCTGGATTGAGATGAAAAAAATAAAACAAATAAAAAGAGCCGCAAAAAAAAGTTGGCGCATTTGAGAAACTCCACCTTAAAAATCTAAAAGCGATAATAAACCTTTGTTGCCCGAAAACAATAAAAAAGTTGTCCGGACTCTAAAACTGTTTTCAATAAGTCAGAACCCCGAAACCTTCCGGTGAGTGGGTCAGTTTAACCAAGTCGCTTCAGCTTCTTGTTCTGACTTTTACCGGTTTTTCGGCAGAGGCAACGCGAGCAATTGTCCTTCATAGACGAAATAAATTTTGTTTTCCTTTTCATCAATCCACATCGCCAGACTGTCGAAAACGATCTGCGGAATCGTCAACAAAGGTTTGAAAGCGAGCGTTTTCGCATTGTAAATGCCGAATTGCGTAGCGTTTTTCTCGCGGTCGGGCAGAGCTGTCCAGAATTCGTCCGCGCTTGCGGCGACGCTCTGAAGCGAACGAAAAGTTTGCTGAAGCAGCGGACGCGCCTCGCCTTTGAGTGGCTGAACCAGTCCGCTGTCCGCATCAAGCAGAAAGAATTCGCCTTCTTTCTCTGTCGAGGATTCTTCACCCTCTCCATAACTGCTGAAAATCAAGACCTTGTTCAGCGCGGGAAGAAAGGCAACGGTTTCAAAACCATCATAATCGGATTCGATTTTGACTTTGAATTCCTTGTTCGTCAGCAAATTGACGCGAACGAGCGAACTTGCGTAGGAATCGCCTTCGCCGTCGCCTTGCCGGGCTTCTTCTCCGGCGTATTTTATTGCGATCGCCCACCGTCCGTTTGGAGTAACCAGCGGATTGTTGTAATATCCGCTGCGGATTTTGGCGATTTGTCCGCGACTGATTTTATACAAACCTTCTTCGTCGGCACGGATTTCGAGATTGCCGGTGCGGGCTTTCCATTGCTGTTCGTTCGGCTGCACGGCAAAACCGTCGAGCAGCGGAATATATTCGACGAGCGGCGGTTGAACGGTTGTTTCGGCGAGTTTGTCTTTGTCGAATTTATACCACACGTAACTTCCGATAGCTTTTTGACGCGCCAGTTTTTGATTTTCCTTTTCAGCTTTTTGTCTTTTTACTATTTCTTCCTTACTCGGTTCTTCTTCGTCGCTCTCTTCATTAACTTCAGCATTGGCTAGTTCTTCAACTTCTTTTTCAGTTTGTTTGCGAAGATTCATATCATCAATCAGCAGCCGAAAATCTTCGCCGTTTTTCCAGACCGTGCGGGCTTTCAGAATTTCGTCGGCATACAAAACCTCCAAACCCGCGACATTCTTTTCGAGGTGATAATGAATTTGCGCGGGTTGCCGGCGCATCTCGGCAAAAATGTTTTCGAGTTCGGCAAAAAACGGCGGCAAAGGTTGGGCCAGCACAAACACGCGCCGACCGCCATTTCGTCCGAGCATCAAAAGTTCTTTTGCTTCGCAGCCGTCACACGCCGACAAAAACGGCGGAAGTTCGTTAACTCTCTGCGAAACGAGAAAATTTTTCAAACCTTCAAATTCTTCGACCGTCAGGGTTCTTTCCCGGAACCGCGCCGGGTCGTCCTGCCAACTGAAAACGGCTTTGTCTTTATAAATCCGGATAAAATTTTTGTCATAAGCGTAGATTCCGAGAAGCTCCTGATTTTCTTTGACTTCTTTTTGCAGAATCTTTTCATCTTCGCTGCCGTCGGCATATAAATAGTAAAGATAAGGCGGCAAAAATTTTAGTGAATCGTTGACACTGACGAAAAGGTCACGCAGATATTCGTTCCCGTACCCAATTCCGTTTTCGGCGTTAAAAGAATGCCGTGCGCCGAGAATTTTGGCTTCGTTCGGATGAAGCGAAAG
>JBDTZT010000312.1:0-5515 GCA_040005005.1 Actinomycetota bacterium | reverse complement strand
ATGTTTCGTCGAGAAATCTGACGGAAGCCGTCAGCTATGACCCGATTCTGACTGCGCGGATTTTGCGCCTCGCCAATTCGCCCCTCTATTCATTGCAAAAGAACGTCTCAACTCTGCAGCAGGCAGTTGATGTGGTCGGGATGAAGTCCATCTACGAAATTCTGATAATCGGTCTCGCAGCGGATTCGTTTGCCAAAGAAATACGCGATTCCGACGAAGGACGTAAGATTTGGGAACATTCGCTGGCGGTCGCTTTGCTTTCGCGTGAACTGAGCCGGACGATCGGAATGCGCGGAACGGAAGAAGCCTTTATTTGTGGTCTGCTGCACGACATCGGCAAGATTCTGCTCTTGCGAAACGATCTTACCGGCTATAGCGTTCTTTTGGCGGAACATAACGAAAACCGGATGCTGACTTCGGAAATCGCGGCTTACGGCTACAATCACGCGCAAATCGGGTCACTCGTGGCGAATCGCTGGGGATTGCCTGACGGCGTGTGTCATACGATCTTGAACCATCATAATCCGTCACAGTCACAGCGCTTTGCGGTTATGGCGCATTTGATTTGTGCCGCCGATATGATTTCTAATCTCAACGGTTTTGGTTTACGCAATTCCCCGAATGATTTTTCCGACGAAACCGAATCAACCATAATACTGAATTTATCATCCGAACAGATAGATATTGCCTGGGCAAATACAATTGATAGTATTATCGAAATTACAAACGCCTTTGCCTGAAATATTGTTGGCTGAAGCCCGTGCCTGAGCAATGGCACGCAAGAATGCAAGTGTTTGTGCGCCGCTGCTCACGCGCGCCACGCTTCGGCCTTAACGCGCTCAAGTCAGAAGCCATTAAAGAATTCAATAATAAATCCGAAAAGCGCAGTAAAGCGAGTGTCAATTTGCACTCGCTTTTTTGTCATCTCAAAACGCCGGCCAGCTGCGGCAAAATAGAGGCGGATAAATAACTTTTTCCAAACGAGCAATAACCTTCAATAAATGAGAAAGAAGAAGCATTAAGCTTTTTTGATTTTTGCCGATAAGTAAGCAGGAAAGCATTCCCGCAAATTAGCCAACCTCCGAAAAGATATGATTACACACGAAACTTCACTGTCTATGATTGAACATTCTTATACGCGAACGAATGTTGACATTGATTTGCTGGTCAAATTAAAACTTCCGCCGCTCAACCAAAGCGTTATGCGGATTTCGGAGCTTTTAAGAGATGAAAACGTTTCGACCAAAAAACTCGCCAATGTCGTCGGTTTTGACCCGATTCTCGCGGTGCGGCTGCTCAAACTTGCAAATTCCAGTTTGTATGCCCGCCAGAAAGCCGCTACTTCAATTCAGCAGGCAATTGAAGCCATTGGTTTAAAGTCGCTTTACGATATTGTCATGCTCGGCGCGATGGCGGACGGTTTTGCCAAGGAAATCGGCAATATGGTTTATGGCCGCATCGTCTGGGAACATTCCATCGCGGTCGGACTTTTATCGCGTGAAATCAGCAATATCATCGGTTTGCGCGGGACGGAAGAAGCGTTTCTGTGCGGATTGCTGCACGACATCGGTAAAATCTTACTGCTCAGGGGCGAACCCCAACTTTTTGAATCGTTTATAGATATAACCTCGGAAATCGAAATGCTCGAAGGCGAGGAAAAAGTTTTCGGCTTGACGCATGCCGAAATCGGCGCCTATGTGACGCATAAATGGGAATTGCCCGAAGTTGTCTGCGGCGTGATTATGCATCATCATAACCCGTCACGGGCGACGATTTCAACCGTTATGACCAACGTCGTCAACGCCGCCGACCTGATCGCCAATATTAACGGTTACGGAATCCGCGTCGAGGATGAAAATGAAATTTTCCGTTCGGAATCAGTCGCGTTTCTAAATTTGAATAAACTTCAAATAAATACGGCGTGGGAAAATATTCAGGGCTCACTGCTGGAAGTTCTCTCGACATTCAGATAATGCGGATTTAATGATCAATTATCCGCTATCCATTTTTCATTAAAAAAGGTGTGCCCGCAGATTTTAAAATAAAATCTGCGGGCACATTTTTTTTTGTTTTATACAGAAAAAGTTTTTGTTGATACGGCGGCTTGGATCGGTTTGATTATCAAAAAGACGAACTGCACGAAAAAGTCACTGAAACGCTCGAACTCCGTCGTCAAGCGGCTCAATTGATAACGACCGATTTGATTTTGATTGAATTTCTCAATGCGCTCTCTTCCGTGAAATTCCGCCCGCAAGCCATCTCTTTTGCCGATAAATTGCGAAATCTATCGAATGTCTAAATTATCGCCAACAATCCCAAATCATTAGAATAATTAAAAGTGCTCTGCTAAATAATCTGTTCTATTACAGTTATATTCGCGAAACCATTGAGGGCGACAGTTAGGCAATTATCTAAAAAAGCTAATGACTTTTTACAATTCCCCCGATTTGTATTACGAGCCGATTTCCTCGTTGGCTTTGCGATAAACCACCTTTTCAGGCGCACGTATTTCTCCCGGAACAAGCGAAAAAATTCCGTAAATGACCATTATAGATACACATAAACCGACCGCGAAAATAAATATTTGCACTTTTATTTACCTCCCGCTTTAATCTTAAAATAGATACCGACGCCGATAATCGAAGGCACCCAGATCCCGACAAAAATGCCTGTCAATTGTTGGTTTGCGCCCAAGATGCCGAACCATAATGCGACAGATAATAAAAACGAAATAAAAGCTGCCCCTAATATAAAATAATCTGATTTTTCTAACATTTTCTTCTCCTAAACCGAATTCATAAAGTTTTCAATATGAAACTATAAGTATCGTAACATTAAATCCGCTCAAAACGCTCATTTGGATTCATAAATAAGCAAAATATCATGTATATTTATGATAAATCCGCTCATTGGGCTTATTAAAGTTGATTTTGAGCGGATTTATCATATTATTTTGAAAAGTTTAATTAATAAATCATCGGAGGTTTCAGTATTAAAATGTAAAAAAAGTTTAAGGTTGGTGGTGGCGCCCAAAATCTTTTCAAAAATGTTTCTAAAAATTTGGAAAAATTATTGTAATTTGTTAGCCTCTACTTAGTTTTAACAATCTAATAAGGGAATTTTACAATTTATGTTTAGTGATAATTTCAGACGCGGCGAAGGTAAGGGCGGGAAAAAGACAGGTTCGAAGGCCGTATCGAAGCTGGCGGATTTAGGTTGGAAGGCGTTTCAGGCGGTCAACAAGGCGCTGCCCGAAGGTCAGTCAATTCAGCCGGCGTGGGCGGCCGAACCGCTCCTTAAATCTTACGAACGCACTGCGCCGCCGCTCGGTTTTCCGCGTGAAACCGATTCACTTTGCCCGACGTGCGTTAAAAACGTCCGCAGCGGCGTGATTGATAAATCAATTCCGCTCGAAATCCTGATGAATTCGCACCCCGGAGAAATCAAAGCGCAGATCGTCGAAGAGAACGGTCAGGTTTTAATGCGGAAGACTTGCGCGACGCACGGCGAATTTGTTGATGTGCTGGCAACCGACGCGAAATTTCTCGAAAGAATCGAAAGTTTATTTTACGGGCGCGATTTCAAAGCGGCGGAAGACAAACACGTTCATCATCACGGCACGTCCGACATTAAATTCGGACGCGGCGCCGTTCTCACGGTTGACCTGACGAATCGCTGCAATATGATGTGCAACCCGTGTTTTATGGATGCGAACCAGGTCGGCTACGTTCACGAACCGACATTTGAAGACACGAAACAAATTTTAGACAACGCCGTTTCATTTAAACCGCGCCGCCAGATTATTATTCTATTTTCAGGCGGCGAACCGACGATTGCGCCGCACTTCTTGGAATCGGTCGCATATGCGAGAAAGATTGGTTTCTACCGCATCTTGGCCGCGACGAACGGAATCCGTTTTGCCGAAGACATTGAGTTTTGCCGTGCCGCCAAAGAAGCCGGACAACACGGCGTTTATCTGCAATTTGACGGCGTTTCGGAAGAAAAGAACAAGCATCGCGGCGTCGGGAATCTGTTTGATGTCAAACTTAAAGCGATTGAAAATCTCGCGTCGGTCGGCATCAAGGTTACGCTCGTGACGACAATTGTTAATACAATCAACAATGACGCGATCGGCGAAATCGTCAAATTCGCGGCGGAAAATATTGATAAAGTGCAGACCATCGCCTTTCAGCCCGTTTCGTTTACCGGACGCGACGAAGATATTTCGGACAAAGACAGAACCCGGCAACGCTACACGCTCGCCGGAATGACGCACGATTTGAAAGATCAATTGAACGACAAACTCGCGCTCGAACCGCTGCGTGATTGGTTTCCGCTCTCAAGCTATTCAGCGTTTACGTCAGTAATGGATATGCTGCAGGGCGCCGATGCGCCGTGGGGCTGGTCGTCGTGCAATTGTCATCCGAACTGCGGAATCTTTACGCTCGTCGTCGTTAATAAAAAAACGGGCGCGATGCGTTCGCTGTTCGAGTTTTTTAACTACGAACAATTTATGCAGGATGTGGCGACAATTACGGATACGGCGCGCGGCAAAAAACTGACGATGGCGCAATTGGGCATGGCGATTATGCGCAATTACAACGCATCAAACGCGCCCGAAGGTTTTCCGATCTCGCAGATTTTGAATCTTTTTAAACCATCGTCGGCAAACTCGAATTCCGACCGCAACGACCGGATGAAAACGCGCGAAGAAGAAGACGTGTGGCGCGTTCTGTGCGTTGAAGGAATGTGGTTTCAGGACCTCTTTACCTACGATTTCCGTCGCACCGAAATGTGTGTCATTCCCTACGGCACGCAGGACGGCGAGATTTCATTTTGCGCTTACAATACAGGCGTTGGCTGGCGGCAGATCATCGAAGAAATGCACAAAACCGCGAGTTTGGGCGAATGGTACCAAGAACACGGTCGCCACGCGGTTTACGCCAAAGGCAAGGAAGTTCCCGGAATCGCCAAAACACGTAGTTTGAGTCTGCCGGTCATTGCGAAAGTTTTGCAGGAAGACCTCGATAAACCGAGCGTGACGCCGTATCTCGTCGAAGATGAAGAATACGAGCAAGTCTAAGACTTTAACCGACGATTAACACCGGATACTTTTATCTGTGATAATCTATAGTTCAAAGGTCTGAAATAAAACGAACAATGGAGAAATTAAACTATGCCGGACGAAAGAGATATTGCCCACGACAAAAAAGTGTTGGATGAACACGAAGGCGAAAAACTTGAAATTATCGGCGAACACCCCGAACACGCGCCGCAGCCCGGAAAGAAGACACCGCAGGAGCACGAAGATAAAGATGCGATTGACGAAAGCGGCAACCTGCTTTATCCGAAAGAAAAAGACGAAAACGACGGAATATAAATTTTCTTAAAAAAGCGTTAAGATTTAATCTTAACGCTTTTTTCTTTGTAAATTAATTTATAAAAGATTCAAAAGCTTCTCCAGATCGCTTTTCACGTCCGTGCCGAGATGGATGCGCAATGCACGGCGTTTTCT
>JBDTZT010000311.1:0-5520 GCA_040005005.1 Actinomycetota bacterium | reverse complement strand
AATTCGCGCGTTCAGCAAACGCCACGTCAAAACCGGTGTGGTGTTTGTTTTGTCCTCGCTCATCAAATTAACGGTGACATTGCGAACGCCGTTGGTCGTGCCGTTGCGGATGTCATTCAGCCAGCCGTATAAATCCAGAACACCGATTGCGCCGCGCTTCATCGTCACGTCGCTGGCTTTGTTCAAGCCCGTAATTTTGCGAACGTTGTTGGTCGGATCGTTGCCATTGCGATATTCGACCACGGTCATTTCCATCCCGATATTGCTGCATTCCTGAAATCCGGCGCGAATTCCCTGTCCTAAATCAACCATAAAATTAAACTGCGGATATGGATTTACTCTTTCAGTTGCCATTTTTCCTCCTTAAATATCTCTAAACTTTCCGGTCGGCCGTCCATTGACCGATGCGGAAGATAACAAATTCCGCCGGTTTTACAACCGCCACGCCAATCAGACAAATTAACCGCCCATTGTCCAAATCATTCTGCGTCATCGTCGAACGGTCGCATTTCACGAAATAAGCTTTTTCCGGTTTTTCGCCCAAGAGCGCACCCGAAACCCATTCGTTATAAAGAAAATCCTGAATCGTCTGCCGAACATTTGCCCACAGCGCGTCGCCGTTCGGCTCAAAAACCGCCCATTGCGTTCCGCGATCAATCGAACGCTCAAGAAAAGCAAAATATCGCCGCAGATTGACGTATTTCCATTCGGGATCGGAACTGGTCGTACGGGCGCCCCAAAGCCTGAATCCGCGTCCTTCAAAAAAGCGGAAACAATTGATTCCTTCCGGGTTTAAAACTTCCTGTTGGGCTTTATTCAAAGTTTTTTCAAAACCGATGGCGAGCCGCACCACCTCGTTTGCGGGAGCTTTGTAAACTGCCCGTTCGACATCGTTTCGGGCATAAATTCCGGCGACAAAACCGCTCGGCGGAAGGTTTATTTCCTGCTGCGTGACCGGATCGAGAACGCGCACCCATGGATAATAAAAAGCCGCGTATTTTGAATCGATGCGGGCCCGCATTTCCCGCACCTCGGCGATTGCCTGATCATCGCCGCTATCGAGAACGGCGATTCGGTAGCGCATTCGTTCGGCGTGTGAAATCAGTAAGTTAATAATTGTCGAGGCTTGTTTTTTATATTCCGGATTGGAATAATCGAAAGTTGCTCCGGGTGCTGCCACAATTGAAATATCTTCAATATCCTCAAACGCCTTCAATCCGGTTTTGAATGAATCCGTATCTTTTGCCGTACCTTCATATTGATCGGCAGACGGACGCAGACCATCATTGCCGCCTTCGAGTAAGAGCGGCACCGAACGGTCATCTTCAGTTGATTCGTCATTTTGCAGATTTTTTTCAAGTTTGGTATTTTCCTTAAACAAGAGCCGGAGTAAATCAAAAGCTGTCGTAATATTGTTGCCTTTGATAATAATCGGAAGGCGGCGCGCATCGGCCAGGTTTGTCGGATTTTCTTTAAATTTTTCAAAAACCGAATCCGGCGTTCCGGCGCGTTTGTGATCCGGGTCTAATGCCAAATCAGGGTAAACACGGGTTTGCGCTTCCGGGTCCTCAACCGCTTTAGTCGTCACCGTCAGAGAAACAACGCGAATTTTATCAAAGTCATCAACATCTAAGGATTCCAGTTTTACAACGCTTGGCGATCCGGTGGGATTCAGCGGTTCAAATTCCCAGTGGATCTCGCCGGTCGTCGAATCACGTTTTTTACGGGTGATATAAAATCCCTTGATGGTCGGGGACGGCGGTGATGTCAGCGGCGAGGTTTTCGGAGGAACGTTTTCGATCAAAACGACATCAAGATCGAGTAAATTGCCAACGGTCGGAATTTCCTTTTTAACACCATTTTCATCAATGTCGGTTTTTCCCAAAACGCTCTGTCCGATTCGTAAGGTCAGCCAAACGCGCATTTTGCCCAGTTCGCCGGGAAACCGTGCGCTTACTTTCAGCCATTTCCCTGCCAGATCCGGCTTCTCACCTTCGTTTAAGTCCGGCACGAAAGCCTTGGCATGGCCGTCATTTTCATCGCTTATCGGACGAAAAGTGCGTGATATATAAAGCCGTTTGCCTCCTTCTTCAAAAAATGCGCGGACGCCGTGCCACATAAAATTGTTCATTTTCAGCTTTGTTGGATCAGCAAGATTTCCGAACGATAATTGCTCGCGGTCACCATAAACACGTTCGAATTCACCGAGGCTCGTAACCACGTCAGGCTCTAACTTATCCGGACCGTAGCGGGTCGGACCGACAAAACCCGTGGTGGTCGTCCCAACGCCTTCGATTGACTTGGAACGAAATGAAACTTCTTCGACATAAACGCCGGGCGCAAGATATTCAGGCATTGATTTTCTCCTTTTCCATTCGGCTTTTTAAGCCGGACTGACAAATAAATAAGACGAAAAAGCCGTTTTGGAAATCGGCATCGGCGAAAGAATTTGCGCCGCATGCGAACGTAAAATCAGTTCCCTACCTAATTGCAAAACAGCAGTTGTTAAAACTTCGGTTTTCTCGGCGTTTGCCCAGAGCCTTCCGTTTGACTGAGCCAGCACGAGTCGTAAATCGGGGGAAACTTCCGCTTCGTTTTCGGTTGAAAACGACGGCGAAGTTTGAAAAATATTCGGTTCGTATTTAACCGTCAAATCAAGCATCCATTTTTGATCGGCTAATGAAATGCGCGTCGCGTTCGACGGCGGCGAAATGAGCGGATTGTTTTGCGGCGACAGCGCGGGAAATATCAGTAAGATCTGCCCCTCGCGGTCGGCAATGCCCCGGGCAATCAGATTTCCGTTGAAACGCGCCTCTAAAACCGCCCACGAAGCAGATTTTGCTTGATTCTGCCGTAATTCAGCGCGAATTACCGACATTCCGCCGGTAACTTTTCGGGCCGGGGCGGAATAAAGCGGAATGCTCGACAAATTTTTATTCGGCGAGGTTGACGGAATATTTTCCCAACGGTAAATTCCCTTGACGGGAAGTTTGAGCGTAAATTGAAAGGTTTGAAATCTATTCTCTTGATCAACAACTTCGGCAACAAATAATTTTTGCGGCGGATTTGCTGCCCAAAATTCCGCATCGCCCGCGCCTCTCGAAAAATCTTCCAAAGGATATGCGTAGTGCAAAACATAAACACCTGAACGATTCGGTAAGGCGGTTGTTCTTTGTTTGTAAATGGATTTTGTGACGGGATAAATTGAAACGGAAAGCCCGTCAATGATTCTCTCGCCCGTCGCCGCATCGTGAAAACACATTCCGAGGGGAGCGACAAAATTAAGTTTTTCGATTTTTGGGAACGGGAACATAACGCTTTTACATTATTTCTTATACAACATTTAAATATTTACAAAATCTAACTCCCGCGTCTGAACCGGAGCTGATTCTTCCGCCGTGATGGTCGAATCAATTCTGACAATTCTGGCGACATATGCCACCGACATTGGCAAACTAACCTTAAAAGCACTCCAAAGGTTCGATAAATCCTGGAGAGAAAGCGAACTGAAAATTATTTCAACGGTTTCATATGGCTGAAAAACATCTGCTTCAGTCCCAAAATGATTTAACCTGCCCGCTGATAAAATGGGCGAATCTTCGAGCGTCCGCATTGCCCAACCGAGAATTCTTTGTTGTTTGACGGCATCTTTTGCCCAGACCGTAAGCAGGTAATATAAGTCAAGCGGAAGCGGCGGACGACGGGTAATGCCGTCTAATCCTGTCGTGGCCGGTAAATTTCTCATGGCGGAGTTTATTTCGACGCGATATAGAAAAAGTGAGATGCCTTCTTCCATCGGAGATGAAAAATTGGCGGTTTGGTAGAGTTCAAAGCGGGCATTAGTAAACTCTGTTTTAGGAATATTGTCAGCCAAGAGTCCTAAAACAGTTTGTCCGGTTACTGCGATTGCCTGCGCTTTTGCCACAAATACTTCTCCTGTCGGGAAAACAAATGTTTATTTGTCAGCGATGATTTTTGGGACAGTTGTCCAACCTAAAAACTAAAAGTTAATTGAACCAAAACCCTTTGACGCCAATTTTTTTAAAATTCTCGAACGTTTCGAAAAAAATTATTTGAAATTAATATCGCCGATATTACACCCGTTTTTGAGAAGTTGTCAATACTTTTTTAGAAATTTTAACAAATATACAACATTGTTTTTAATTTTTCTCTCCGATTTTTTAAATCAAAACAACCAAAAAGCCTGTAAATTAACAGGCTTTGAAAATATTTATGAAATTTAATACGAGCCGAAATACTAAAGTGACAACAATTCCAAAAATGAAGTAACTTTTAAGTTTTCCTACAGTATTAAAGAACTGTTGAGCGGAATATCGCCGTTCTTCCCGAATCTTAAAATATTTAAACCAGTTTGCGAATTAAGTTGATACCAGATGCCGGTTGATTGGCGAAAGACCGCAATGCCGGTTAATCGGTCGCCATCATAGTAGGCCGGTGTCGGAATATCTTCGGCGATACCGAAACGATTGGATTGAACTTCTCCGGTTGAGGATAATGTAAAAAACCAAATGCCGTTTGAGGGACGATAAACGGCGGTATCTTGTCGTCTCTCGCCGTCGTAATAAGCCGGCACCGGAATATCGCCGGAAGTATCGAGGCGAAAAGCCGCGAATGAACCGGTGCCGCTGTTTAAGCGATACCAAACACCTTCGGACGGACGAAAAATATTGCCGGGTTAATCAATTTTTACAACCGTTTGATATTTAAATATCAAATTTCTTTTTGTTTTCAAGCAACAATTTCCGAAATGATTCAAAGGCAATCGGCTTGCTGAATAAAAATCCCTGCCATTCGTCGCAACGAAGCAGATGAAGCAGTTTATGCTGTTCGGCGGTTTCGATACCTTCGGCGATAATTTTGAGCCGTAAATTATGAGCGAGTGAAATAATCGCCATCACCATCGAAGCATCGTTCGGGTCATTCGTAATATCCTGAACAAATGATTTATCAATCTTCAACACATCAATCGGCAACCGCTTTAGATAACCGAGTGAGGAATAACCCGTGCCGAAATCGTCAATCGAAATTTTGACTCCCGCTTTTCTGATTTCATTCAAAATGTTGACGGCGGTTTCGGCGTTTTTCATAATCACACTTTCCGTCACTTCCAGCTCGAGATTGTGCGGATTGATGCCTGTTTCCTCGATTATTCGAATAATTTTGCCGGCTAAACAGGTATCCTGAAATTGACGGGTTGATAAATTTACCGAAACGCGCAGGTTGTAATTTTCATCCTGCAATATTTTGCTTTGGCGGCAAGCCGTTTGCAGAATCCATTCGCCGAGCGGGATAATCAAACCGCTTTCTTCGGCCAGCGGGATAAATTCCATCGGGGAAACTAATCCCAATTCGGGATGGTTCCACCGCACGAGAGCTTCCATTCCGACCACTTCATCGCTGGTAAAATCTTTTTTCGCTTGATAATAAACCTCAAATTCGCCGCGTTCGAGGGCGTGCCGCAATTTGTTTTCCAATTCCAGTTTCCGCAGCGCTTTCGAT
>JBDTZT010000004.1:0-18637 GCA_040005005.1 Actinomycetota bacterium | reverse complement strand
TTCTGATTTTGGCGTTTCCTGATTTCGAGTTTTCATTGCTCGCGTTGTTTGCGCTCGTACCGCTTTTTTTTGCCATCGAACGCGAAAAAGATTCGGTTGTAAAATCATTTCTGACGGGCTGGCTTTTCGGAATGATCTTCTTTTTCGGAACTTGCTGGTGGCTGACCTTCGCGCCGATAACTTACGCCGGAATGCCGTGGCTGCTGGTTTACTTCTTTATGCTCTGCGCCGCTTCCGTAGTGGGCATTTTGCCGGGGATTTTTGGCGCGTTGTTCTCAATTTTACTCAAAAGATTCGGCAGCTACGCGATTTTGTCCGCTCCATTTTTGTGGATATTCACGGAATTTTTGCGAATGTGGCTGACCGGTAATAATTGGAACGCGCTCGGTTATTCGCAGGCATTTGCGCCTACTAAGATCATTCAACAGGCGAGTGTTGGTGGTGTTTATATGGTTGGCTTTTCGGTAGTTATGCTCAACATCTTAATATTTTGTTTGTTAAATCTGAAAAAAATATGGGCACATCTTTCAAAGAAACAACCTGAGCTAATTAAAGAGGGACCAAGCGATAAACAGAGAGGCTATTTTGTTTTAATTTGTCTTGGCTTATTTGTCAGTTCAATAATTAGCGGTCTTTTCTTATCTTCGCATAATACTTTATCCGAACCTTTTTCAAATTCGCCGGTCTATGTCATTGCCGTTCAGCCGAATGTGCCGATGAGTGGTCTGACTTATGAAAAATATCAGCAAGTGCTTGCGCAGCACATTCGACTTGCTGAAAAGGCGTTTGATCTAAACTTATCGAAATTTGTCGAAGCACAAATGCAAAGCCGTTCAAAATCTGAAACTTTTGAAGAAAGTCAAAAGTTTTACACCGAATTTTTTAAAAAGCAATTTCAAGATAAACCCAAAATTATTATATTTCCCGAATCGCCGATGATCTTTCAATACGGACGCGATGAGGATTTGCAAAAATTTCTGCGCGATTTTGCCGTGCGCAATAATGCGTCGATTTTGTTTAATTCCGCTGAAATGACAAAAGATAATAAACGCGCTCTCAATTCCGCCGTGATGATCAATGAGAAGGGTGAAAAAATCGCGCAATACGATAAGATTCACTTGCTTCCGTTTGGTGAATATATTCCGTTTCCCGAACCGATCGCGAGTCAGATGCCCGCGTTTGTCGGCAATTTCGAGTTTGGCAACGAATACGATCTGCTCCCCATAGGCGACGCGAAAGGCGGCGTGATGATTTGTTTTGAATCGCATTTCGGCGAACTTTCACGCGAGTACTCGCGGCGCGGCGCCGATGTTTTGATCGAAATGACGAACGACGGATATTTGGGGAACACGCCGGTTTTGCGCCAGCATCTCGCTAATTCGGTCTTTCGCGCGGTTGAAACAAATCGTCCGCTGCTCAGAGTCACAAATGTGGGTGTAACGGCTTACATCAACGAACGCGGCGAAATTTCGGACGCGGCGGATGTTTACACGGAAGCCTCACGCGTTTGGACGGTTTCAAAATCGGATGGCAAGCAAACAATTTATGTAAAATACGGCGATTGGTTCGCATGGCTTTGTTCGCTGGTCAGTTTAGCGTTATTATTTGGAAGTTATTTTTATAAGAAATCAAATCTCAACACAGATTCACAGAAATAAACAATAAATTAATGGAACTTAACGATTTACAAACAAAATACGAAGAAATAAAAGAGAAAGTTACCCAACTTGGGAGGTTTCTTTGACGTTTCAGCACTTAAATTAGAATTGGAGAAATTAGAAGCCAAAATATCTGAACCAGATTTTTGGAATGATAGCGCAACGGCTCAAACAATTGTCAAGAAAAGAAGTAGAATTGAAAGATTGATCGAAGGACAAGAAAAGTTTGAGAAAATAGTTTCAGATTTAGAAGTTCTTTTTGAATTTGCGGAAACAGACGAATCTTCTCTTCAAGAGTTAGAAGAACTAATTGAAAAAAGCGAGCCTGAAGTCAATCAGACACTGACCGAAGCGTTGCTTCCTGGCGAAACTGATATGAACAACGCGATTTGCTCGATTCAATCGGGCGCGGGCGGAACCGACGCGCAGGATTGGGCGCAGATGCTTCTGAGAATGTATCTGCGCTGGGCGGAACGCAAAGGTTTTAAGGTTGAGATTTTGGACGAGCAATCGGGCAGCGAAGCGGGCATCAAATCGGCGACTCTCCGCGTCGAAGGCGATTATGCTTACGGACTGCTGGCGAATGAAGCGGGTGTTCATCGGCTGGTGCGAATTTCGCCGTTTAATTCGGGCGGAAGCCGAGAAACTTCGTTTGCTTCGATGTTCGTTTCGCCGGAGATTGACGAAAATATCGTGGTTGAAATCAACGACAAAGATTTGCGGATTGATACCTATCGTTCGTCAGGTGCGGGCGGTCAACACGTTAACGTCACCGATTCGGCGGTGAGAATCACGCATTTGCCGACAAATACTGTCGTAACGTGTCAAAATCAGCGTTCACAGATTCAAAACCGCGCTGTCGCGATGCAGGTTTTGCGTTCAAAATTATATGAACTGGAACTCGCTAAACGCCGCGCCGATTCTGCCGAACTTGAAGCAACCAAACAGGATATTTCGTTTGGTTCGCAGATTCGCAATTACGTTTTGCATCCGTATCGGCTTGTCAAAGACACGCGGACAAAATTTGAAGTTTCGGATGTTGAAGCGGTTTTAGACGGCGATATTGACGATTTTATCAAGGAATTTTTACTTTTCAAAAAAGGCGCACAACAAACTTAAACCGGCAATTAATTTTCAAAAAAATGGTGACAGCAACGGGAAAAAGACAGACTTCGGTAAAATCCAACTCGCACGGCAACGAAATTATCGCGGTGATTTTGCTGGTTTTGGCGGTGATGACATTTTTGTCGCTGATCTCATTTACCGCAAATGATTTGCCGCCAAATTCGATAACACTGGCAAACAAACATAACTGGATCGGTTTTATCGGTGCTTACACAGCTTATAGTTTGTTTAGCGCCATCGGTTTTACGGCTTATTTTGTTCCCGCGTTGCTCGGCTTGATGGCCTGGCATTATTTTCGTTCTCGAAAAACCTTCAATTCTTTTCTTAAAATTCTCGGATATTTACTGCTTGTGTTTTCGACCGCCGGATTACTTAGATTATTTATTCCACTTGAAGGCGGAATAATCGGTAAATTATTTGCCGAAACAATTCTTATTTCATTGATCGGCAGAATCGGTGCCGGAATTTTTCTTTTCGCGTTGGGTCTGGCTTCATTTTTGATGATCACAAATGCTTCATTGGCTTCATTTTTCGGCAGTTTCGGAATGGCTTTCGAGAATTTTGGTATTCATTTGACCGAATGGCTTGCCAAAAGACGTATTAGCCGTGCGGAAAAAAAAGATGAAACTCCCGAAAAACCGGAAAAACCGCGTGAAGCGCAAACCGTCAAAACAGAAAAAGCAAAACCGACAATTTCGCTCGGCGATGTTAATCAGGCAACTGAGCAGAAAACCGTCAAAATCCGTGATTCGGTGGCGGCACTTTTTGAAGATTTGAGAAAATCACCTGAAAAGACCGAAGAAAAAACTACTATCATCGAAGAAGAAATTGCTTTGGAATTGCCCAAAGCAGAATCTGCTCCGACAATTTCGGCTTTTGAAGAACCGTTCGAAATGCCGGAAGAAGAAAATCCGTTCCCCGATTTGATTGCCGAAAGCCAAAAAATCCCGATTACGCCGATTCAGCAAACAGGCGAATTGGACACGGAATTAATTGATGAAATCGAAGCAGAAAAACCTGTCGAAAAGGCGCGCAAACCGCAAAATTTTGAGAATTACATTTTGCCGTCAACTGATTTTTTAACACCTGCAATGGCGCGAATCGAGCAGAAAGACGAAGAACTTTTATCCATTGCGCACGAGCTAACCGATAAAACAAAGGAATTTAACGTCACCGGACGAGTAATGCACATCTGCCAGGGGCCGGTCGTCACGACATACGAATTCAAACCCGATCCGGGCGTGAAATATTCGCGGGTGACGGGTTTGGCAGATGATTTATGTCTTGCTCTCAAAGCCGAATCAATCCGCATTGACCGCATTCCGGGCAAAGCGTTTGTCGGTATTGAAGTTCCGAACCGTGAGCGCGAAACGATTCAACTGCGCGAAGTTATCGAATCGAAAAAATTCAAAGATTCAAGTTCGATGCTTTCAATCGCGCTTGGCAAGTCAATAGACGGGTTGAACTATGTCGCAGACTTGGCGAAAATGCCGCATTTGCTGATTGCTGGTGCAACGGGTGCGGGCAAATCGGTCGGTGTCAATACGCTGATTGTTTCGATTTTGTATAAGGCCAAACCGGACGATGTAAAACTTATCATGGTTGACCCAAAACAGGTTGAACTCGGTATTTACGCCGATATTCCGCATCTTGCGACGCCGATCATCACCGACCCGAAACGCGCTGCGATTTCGCTGAAATGGGCAGTCGGGCAAATGGAAAGACGCTATAAAGACCTTGCCGGTTGGGGCGTTCGCAACATTGACGGCTACAACGCGGAAGTCAAACGGCGCAACGAAACCGAACAGTTTAACGAGAACGGCGAGCCTTGGAAGAAATTGCCGTTTATCGTCATCATCATTGACGAACTCGCCGATTTGATGATGGTTGCGGGCAAAGAAGTTGAAGAATCAATCACGCGGCTCGCGCAGATGGCGCGAGCCGTCGGAATTCATCTTGTTCTGGCAACGCAGCGTCCGTCGGTGGACGTTATTACGGGTTTGATTAAAGCGAATTTTCCTTCGCGCATCAGTTTCCGCGTTTCATCAAAAGTTGATTCGCGCACGATCATTGATGCGAACGGCGCGGAAAGTCTTTTGGGGAAAGGCGATATGCTTTTTCTGCCGCCCGGAACGTCGAATCTGATCCGCGTTCACGGCGCGTTTGTGGACGAGAAAGAAATCGCCAAAATCGTCGAACATATCAAAACGCAAGGCAAACCCGAGTACGACACGACCATCACGAAAACAGATGATGAACTGGACGATTCAGGCGATTTACCGGGCAAAAAAGATCCGCTCTTTTGGGATGCGGTAAAAAGTGTGGTAAACGCAAAACGCGCTTCGACTTCGCTCCTTCAACGGCATTTACGCATCGGTTACGGACGCGCCGCCGCCATTCTTGACGCGATGGTGCGCGAAGGCTATATTGGCGAAATGGACGGCAGCACACGCGCCCGCCCCATCTTGCAAAAGGCTTACGAAGATTTGCAGGATATGGATGAAATGAACAATCAGCAATAGAAAAGTTTTCCACAGTTTTCCACAGAAATCGGTGGAAAAGTCTGTGGAAAACTCATTTTCCACAAAGCTAAATGTTGCAAGTTAATGAACTTTTAGCATTTTGCACATAATAAAGGCAATAAAATATGCGATTTAGTAAATCATATTATTTCAACATTTACTGTTTCTTTATTAAACTTTTAGCTTTACTGCTTGGTTGCTTTTTTTTTGTTTCTTGTAACACAAAAGAAACACAACAAAATTTAACGATTGAAAATAAAGTCAATGTTGCCGAAATAGCTCTAAATATTAATACCGCCTCTGTCGAAGAACTTGAAAAACTTCCAAATATCGGTGCGAAACTAGCACAAAAAATAGTTGAATACCGTGAAAAATACGGAAAGTTTCGCCGTGTTGAACATTTGATTTTGGTGCCGGGTATCAGCGACAAACGCTTTCGGCAGATACAAAATTTGATAAAAACCGAATAAAACAATTTTCACAAATGTCTGCCACCGAAAAACAAAATTCGTCTGCAAACTTTTTCCTGTATCCGCTGTTTTTGCTTGCAGTTTGTTTTGCGTTTGGTATTTTAGCGGGCAAATTTATCGAAACAGGTTGGCAGTTTTCCCTCGGTATCTGTTTGATTTTCGCAATCTTGACGGCAAGTTTTATCAAACAAAAAATCGCGCTAATTTTTCTTTCACTTGCGTTTATCGTGTCCGGTGTCTTTTGTTTTCAGATAAAAAATCAGACAATTTCTGCAAATCGCCTCAAAAAAATCTACGATGAAAACCTTATTAAATCGGGTGAGCCGGTAGAAATCGAAGGTGTTTTGCGCGGCAAACCCGAATTAGCGGTAGGCGGGTTTTTCCTCGAATTAACAAGTGAAAAATTAATTTACAAAAATGCAGAACAAAACGTTTCAGGAAACATCAGACTTTTTGCGTCAGTTCCGAATGAACAAATTTCGAGCGAATATGAACAATTAAATCTGCAATACGGTTCAAAGGTGCGTGTTGCCGGCAATCTTCGGCGCGAAGATGATTTTCTAAATCCGGGCGGTATTTCCGGCAAAGAAATCTTCGATCAGCAGAACATTGATGCAACCGGCGCGATAAAGAGTCCACTGCTCGTCGAAAAACTTGGTGAAACAAGCACTTTCGCGCCGGTTGCTTGGCTTTATGAACGCCGCCAGGATTTGATTAACGATTTCCACGAAAAATTCAGTGTTTCGACCGCCGGAATAATGATTGCGTCGCTGCTCGGCAATAAATATTTTCTCGACAAACCGACTGCCGAACTTTTCCGCGAAGGCGGCACCTTTCACGTTCTCGTCATTTCGGGTTTGCACATCACGTTTATCGGCGGTTTGACGCTTCTTCTGCTCAGATTTTTCACACGTCAAAGATTCTGGCAATTTGTGATTGCGAGCGTGTTTCTGTGGGCTTATTCCATTGCCGTCGGCGCCGATGTTCCCGTCATTCGGGCGACGATAATGTTTACGATCTTGCTTTTTTCGCAAGTGCTTTATCGCAACGGAACGCTTCTCAATTCGCTGGGTTTTTGCGCTTTGATTCTGCTCGTCTGGCGACCGAACGACCTTTTTACACAATCATTTCAACTGACTTTTGTGAGCGTTGGGGCAATTGTCGTATTTGCTTTTCCGCTGATTGAAAATTTGCGTGCCATCGGCGAGTGGCGACCGACCGCTGAAACACCTTTTCCGCCGAATGTTTCGGTTTGGCTGAAAAGATTTTGCGAAATGCTCTACTGGCGCGAAGATGCTTGGAAAATCGAAGCTAAAGAGCAAATTTGGACGGCGAAACTTTTCAAATTGCCATATCTTAAAGTATTGGAAGCAAACGGTTTGCAAGGTATTTTTCGGTATCTATTGGAAGGGATTTTGGTTTCGCTGATTGTCCAGATTTGGTTGTTGCCGCTGACGATTTTTTATTTTCACCGCGTTTCGATTGCTTCTATTTTGCTTAATTTATGGGTCGGTATTTTTATCGCGCTCGAAAGTTTCGCGGCGGTTTTCGCGCTTTTCTTTGCACAGTTCAGCGATATTTTGGCTTTGCCGCTGATAAAACTGACTGAAGCTTTGAATTGGATTTTGCTCTCACTTCCAAATGTTTTTGTCGAAAATAATTGGGCAAGTTTTCGCGTTCCAATTTATTCGGGTGCAATTAAATCAGTTTATTTTTTGTATTTCGTGCCGATTTTAATTTTGACGACGGTTTTATATAAATGGAAACCTTTCGATTTGAGTTCCAAGTTCCACGTTCCAAGTTCCAAGTTTATTATTCACATCTCGACAATTTTGCTTTTGGTTTTTATCTCAATAATTGCTTTTCACCCGTTCAGTTCGCCGAAAGCCGACGGCCGATTACACATTGATTTTCTCGATGTCGGGCAGGGCGACGCGGCACTGGTGACATTTCCGAACGGTGAAACATTGCTCGTTGACGGCGGCGGAAAGCCGAATTTTAACAATCTTTACGTTAAGCGCGAGATGGAAGAACCCGAAAGTTTCGCGCCTGACGTAAGCACCATCGGCGAATCGGTTGTTTCACGGTTTTTGTGGGAAAAAGGTTATTCGCAGATTGATTATATTTTGGCCACGCACGCCGACGCTGATCACATTCAAGGTTTGGTTGATGTTGCCAAAAACTTTCGTGTCCGCGCCGCATTTTTCGGCCGAACGCCTGAAAAAGACGAAGATTTTGCCGAACTTTATAAAATTTTGCAAAAACGAAAAATCGAAATAAGCAAATTAAAGCGCGGCGATGTTTTGAGTTTTGATAAAGCGAGCGTTGAAATTTTGTATCCCGAAGCCGACGATTCGCCCGAGGTCGTTTCCGATAATAATCATTCGATAGTTTTGCGTATTCTTTTCGGGACAAAAAAGTTTTTACTGACGGGCGATATTGAAAAAGAAACCGAAAGTTTTTTGCTCGAAAATCCACAATTTTTGCAAGCGAATATTGTAAAAGTCGCGCATCACGGAAGCCGAACTTCTTCGACTCAAAGTTTTATTGATGCCGTGAAAGCTGAATACGCGATAATTTCGGTCGGAAAAACTTCGCAATTCGGACATCCGCACAAAGAGGTTTTGGAAAGGTGGAAAAACGGAGGCGTAAAAATTTTGACAACGGGCGAACGTGGAACAATTTCCGTTTCGACTAACGGAAAAGATTTGATAATCAACCATTTTTTGCCTTGAAAACGACAAAACGCCGGAAGATTTTCGTTTTAAAACCTTCGAGCGTTCCTTAGTCAACCTGTAATACTTTAAGTATCACTTTAAGTATTTAAAAAGTCAAGCATTTTTTTGAAAAAAATAAAATTAATGTTTGAAATGCCGAAAACCCGTAAAAACCATCGCAATATTATGTTCGTTGGCAGCTTCGATTGATTCGTTATCCTTAATTGAACCGCCGGGCTGAATAATCGCCGCCACGCCGAAACTTGCGGCTTCGTCCACGTTATCGCGGAACGGAAAAAATGCATCGGAGGCAAGAGCCGAATTTTTCAAAGGTAAGTCGAATCTTCCGGCGCGTATCGCCGCGATTCTAACCGAATCAACGCGGTTCATTTGTCCCGCACCGACACCGATTGTTCGATTTTCATTGGCGAAAACAATCGCATTTGATTTAACGTGTTTGCAGACTTTCCACGCGAGCAGCAAAGCTCGAAGTTCCTCGGCGGTCGGTTTTCGTTCCGTCACAAACTTCAAATCGCTTTCCGAAACGCGGTAAATATCCTTTGATTGCACGAGAAAACCGCCCGAAATTTGTTTGTATTCGAGATTATTTGAGCTTTTACCTTTTTCGACGCGCAAAACGCGCAGATTTTTCTTTGATTTGAAAATTTCCAGCGCGTCTTCGTCAAAATCGGGCGCGACCACAACTTCGGTAAAGACTTCGTTGACCGATTTGGCGACCGTTGCTCCAACTTTGCGGTTAAATGCAACGATTCCGCCGAAAGCCGACACCGGATCGGTTGAAAGTGCGCGGACATAGGCTTCTTCATTGCTTGCGCCCGTGCCAACGCCGGACGGATTGGTGTGTTTGATAATAGCAACGGCTAAATCATCAAAATCCTGCACCAAATTCCAAGCGGCTTCCGCATCAACGTAATTATTAAACGACATTGCTTTGCCGTGAAGCTGTTCCGCCTTGGCAATTCCGCCGGATTCGTTTGTTTCATAAATCGCGGCTTTCTGATGCGGATTTTCGCCGTAGCGCAGGTCATTGACTTTTTCGAGTTCGATCATTTCAAATTCCGGCAAATCTTCACTTTCTGCAATAGTTTCATCAGTTTTATCAAAAATGTCGTCGGATTCGATAATTATGAGATTTCCCAGGGGATTAAACGGTTCGAGAAACTCCAAATCCTGCGCGGAAAGTTGTTTGGCGAGATACGCGGAAATCGCCAGATCATAGCTTGCCGTGCGTGTGTAGGCGAGCGTGGCAAGGCGTTGACGCGTTTCAAGACTCAAACTTCCGTCAGTTGACTTTAATTCTTCCAAAACTCCTTCGTAAAGTTTCGCGTCCGTCACGACCGCAACATCCCGCCAGTTTTTCGACGCGGAACGAATCATTGCCGGTCCGCCGATGTCAATGTTTTCGACGGCTTCGGCGAGCGAAACATCTTCTTTGGCAATCGTTTCCTGAAACGGGTAAAGATTGACAACGACCAAATCAATCGGGTCAATGCCGTGTTCCTGCATTGACCCGATGTGATGCGCATTGTCGCGCAAAGCCAATAATGCGCCGTGAATCCTCGGATGCAGGGTTTTGACGCGTCCGTCCATCATTTCGGGGAAATTCGTTATTTCGGCAACTTCCTTTACTGCGACACCGTTTTCGCGCAAATTTCGGGCAGTTCCGCCGGTTGAGATAATTTCCACGCCAAATTCACGCAATGATTTTGCAAATTCCAAAATACCTGTTTTGTCTGAAACGCTGATTAATGCGCGTTTGATCTTTCGTAATTCACTCATAGTTCTGTAAAAATTCTTTGTGTCTTGGCGGGAAATAAATAATTTCCCGCCAAGACGCAAGGTTATAAGATTTAAAATAAAAAAGCGGTCTGTTTCGACCGTTTATAGTGCTATAAATTTCGGCCGGCATAAGCCGGGAATAAAATGTGTTCTCCCATAAATACCGCCGCAAAAGATTTTTTGAGTCGTGCCACCTTGTTTAGAAAAAAAAGCGTCCCAAAAACAAAAGGCTCAACAAAAAAGCTAAAGTATAGATAATTACTTTGATAAGACTCATAAAATTTTTTATTCTTAACAGTTGAGAACCTAAAACGCTTACGACCAAGGTTTTATTTTAGTTCCGCAATTTATCCGATGTCAAAACCATTCAAACTAATTTATTATGCCGCCTTCGTTTTCCTACTAATTTTACAAATATTTAATAATTTGCACGCGCAAACAATCGAAGTGAAAATCAAAATTACAGAATCAAGCACTTTTATTGAAGGCATTTTTAAAGACGCGAATAGCACGAAAAATGTTACAAACTTTTCTTTTCTAAAATCTTACGCCAACATCGAAAATCTTGACAAAAGGATTTCGGAAGTCAATTTACTGGATAAAAGCGGGCAAAAAGTAAATTATAAAAAGCTGGTTGACGGCGGATTTTTGGCGGAAAGCGATTTTCGGGCGTGGAATTACAAGGCGGATTTGAGCGTTCCGAAAAACGTGTCGGCAATGGCGCACGTTTCGTGGGTTTCGGATGAACAGGGAATTTTGATGCCCGGCGATTTATTGCCGGAATTCGGCGAAAAAGTTTCGGCGAAAATCATTTTTGACTTGCCGCAGGATTGGCGCATTTCGAGCGTTGAAAATCGTTTAAGCGAAAATGTTTTTGAAGTTTCCGATATTGAAAAAGCAATTTTCTACATCGGAAAAAGTTGGCGCGAAAAGGAAATCGCGGTCGGCGATGTAAAATTAAACATAATAATTTCGGGTGCATGGCAAGTTTCGGACGAAGAAGCGATTCAGACGGCGAGCGATATTTTCAGCTTTTACGAAAGACTTTTTGGCGCGAAGTCTTTTGAAAATGCGCAGATTTTTCTGGGGAAATTTCCGCTTGAAGTAAAACCCGGACGCTGGGAAGCCGAAACACGCGGCGGATCGGTGACGGTTCTATCGTCGGAAATGAATTTTAAGACGCAATCTTTTCAAAGACTTCACGAACAATTGCGCCACGAGATTTTTCATCTTTGGTTTCCCAACGGCGTAAATCTTTCGGGCAATTATGATTGGTTTTACGAAGGTTTCGCGCTTTATCAATCGCTCAAAACGGCTTTGGCGACAAATCAGATTCGTTTTGAAGATTTTCTCGACACGCTCGGTCGCGCTTTTTCGATTGACACTTTGCAGAGTCAGCGAATATCGCTGATCGAAGCCTCAAAAAATCGTTGGAACGGCGCAAACACGCAGGTTTATGCACGCGGAATGTTGGTTGCTTTTCTGATTGACAGCGCGCTTTTGCAAAAATCGAAAGGCAAAAATTCTTTGCCGGATATTTTGCGCGAGATTTATCAAAAACATCGCCGGCCAAATCCGCAACAAGACGGTAACACGGCGATTTTGAACATTCTGCAAAGTCGGGCAGAACTTCAGCCGATTATTGATAAATATATCAAAGGCGCGGAAAATATAGTCTGGCAAACTGATTTGGACAAAATCGGCATCGAATCGGCAACGGAAAATTTTGCGACAAAATTAAAGATAAAAGCCAAATTGAACAATCGGCAAAAGGATTTATTGGACAAGTTAGGTTATAATAACTGGCGAAAAAATTCGGAATCATCAAAATGAATTTAAGAAAAATTTTTATCCTATCAGTAATTTTATTTGCCTGTGCCGCACTGAGCGGCTGCGGGCTGATTAGCGGTTTGTATAACAACGTCGTGACGGTCACAGGTTTGAGCACTACCGGCACGGTCATTGCCAAAAAGGCGCAAATCCGCACGTCTTATGCGGTCGTTGCGTCAGACCTTTTGGAAGTCAAACGCGGCGATTTGCTCGATATTGTCGACCAGGTGGAATTTGAAAAAGTTTTTTGGTATCGCGTTCGCGCTCGCGACGAAGACCAGACCGAAGGTTGGATTGAAGCGCAGAACCTCATTACCAGCGATGTGCTGGATAAATCAAAAAAACTTGCCGAGGAAGAAAAGGACGCGCAAGCGCAGGCAAACGGATTGCTTCGCAATAAAACGAATTTGCGTTTGTCGCCCGAACAGCGCGACGACAATGTTTTGGTCAAACTCGATAATGGCTCAACGTTTGAAATCGTGACCTGGAAATACGTAGTAAAGGCGCAGGACGACACTAACGACGACGCGACCAAAGACGCTTCAAAACAACCGAAAACCAAAACAAAGAATGCCGAGATCGAAGCCGCCAAGACAGATGACGAGCCGGATAAGATGGACGAAAAATATGACATCTGGTATAAAGTTCGGCTTGATCCGTCGGTTTCGCCCGCACCTTCGGGTTGGGTTTTCGGCCGACAGGTCGAACTCCAAGTCCCGACCGACATCGTATTCTACCAGCAGAACAACAAAAAATTTGTGACGTGGCAGAGAATTGACGGCGTTGATACTTCTATCAAAGACGATTCGAAAGTCGCTTCCAAACCGAGCAGTTGGGTAATTCTTTCACGCACCAATGAAGTTAAGGCAGTCAACGGCGACGAACCGGATTTCGACGGTGTTTTGCTTCTCGGCTACGACAAATACGACCAATCGCACTATCGGATTTATCCGCTCATCGGCGAAGTTTGGGGCAAACTTCCGATGAAAATGGAAGGCACGGGCGACAGCCGCACGTTCACGCTTCGTCTGCGAAACAAAAACAGCGGACAAATCGAAGACAAGCGTTTCGTTGTCACCTTTGACAAAAGCCGCTACAAACTCAAACTGCCCGATGATATGGCGAACTACGAAACAAAGGACGGCAAGTAAGATAATAGTAAAAAGGTAAAACAAAAAATAATTATCTTTTTAATTTATAAATATGAGCGAAAACGAAGTATTTGATTTAGACAACCCTTTTCCCGAACCTGTCAGCCTCGAAATCACCGATTCGATTGACCTTCACGCCTTTGCGCCACGTGATGTCAAAGCCGTCACACAAGTTTATCTCGCCGAGGCGCACAAAAAAGGTTTTCGGCTCGTACGGATAATTCACGGCAAAGGCATCGGCGTTCAGCGCGAAACCGTCCGCAAGGTTTTAGAGCAAACCGCGTTCGTCAAATCCTTCAAAACCGCCGACGAACTCTCAGGCAGTTGGGGCGCGACGATTGTTTCTTTTCACGATTAAAGGAAGTGTTTATTTAGTTTTTCGGTTAAATTATCGAGTCCCTGCATTGCATTGGCGAAATTTATCCATTCGCCATTTTCCGTTTTGATGTCTGAAATATCTCTGACCCATTTGCTCTTGCGGGAATCGGCGATTTCGTTCCACAAACAAGTTTGCAATCCTTTCCGGCTTTTGTAGGTAAAGCCTTTTTGATAGATACTGAGTTCGTCATTTCGATCTTGAAAAGTTGACCGAAGCATTAAGAAAGCAAGTATGCCAAGCGCAATACACAAACAGGAAAAGTTATAATAGCGTCTTTCGGGTCTAAATATATTCCAAGCGTAAAAAACAAAAAGGGTAAAAAGACAAAACCGTGCAAAACAAATTGTCCGAATCCATATTTGACGTGATAGATACTTTGCAGTTCGCCGAGTTCTCGAATGATTTTCTTGGCCGGATGCATTGTAGGTGATGCATCGGGTTGTCTTTCCTCTTCTTCATTAATCTGTCGGGCGAGTTCTGCATCGTACTTGTCGCATAGCTCGTCCAACCCTTTCATTTTGTATGCGAAAATTATTTTTTCTCGATTCGTTTTGAGAACCGAGGTCATTACATTACGCCCGTTAAATTCCTCTGTAAAATCGCCGTCTTTAATTTCGCTCCAAAGACAAGACTGCAATTTCCGGGAGCTTTTGTAAGTAAAACCATTTTCGTAAATTTGGAGTTCGTCCCTGAGTTTAGGCAAGATTTTCCAAATCACAAAAATCAGCGGAAGCGTCAATATTACGGTAAACACCAGCGAGGCAATTTTTTGAAAACCTGTCGCGGCACTCCAAAATATATAAAATCCGATTAGAGAAATCGTCAGCAAGGCAATAAATGGCAGAAAATACCCGATGCTGAATTTAATATGATAAACGCCCCGTAATTTGCCGAGCAGTAGATTTTCGATTTTTGATTCGGTTGAACTATTTTCTTTCATTGACGCTTCGGAAAATCTCTATACCGGTAAATATAAGCAAATTACGATAACAACTATGAAAATTAAGAGAGAATTCGAGAAAATTTAGCGGTCTTCGATGACATCGGCCCAGACTTCTTCTTCGTCTTCCGACTCGAATTCTTCGTAGATAGCTTCGATAAAGTCGGTTTGCTCGTTGATCTGCTGTTCGGCATCTGTGAGGCGGTTAGTCAGATATTTGCAGTGTTGTTCGAGGTGTTTGACACGCTTTTTGCGCTCACGGTCAACGCGTTCGAGATATGCCATATAGAAAAATTGCAGACCGGCGACGCCCGCTAAACTCAATGAAAGACATATTAAACCGTATAAAAGCATCTCGATTTTGGATTTTGGATTTTGGATTTCGGATTGCGTAAAAATATCGGTTAACGTCATTGAAAATAAATCAATGCGCGGCTGAAACTAATCCAAAATCCAAAATCTAAAATCTAAAATCAATTATACTCTTGACCTCTGCGCTTGGAAAAGTAAAAATTTAATAAAAACGTAAAAGGAAGAAAAAAATGTACGAAGACATCAGCAATTCAGAACCGACCGCCCCGCGGCTTGACCGCCGCGAATTCTTTGCAACATCAATTTTTGCCGCCGGATTATTTGCCGCCGCCGTGGAGCCGATTTCGGCACAGACGCGCATCACGACCGACAACAAAGGTTTGATCGAAGGCGAAGTGAAAATTCCCGTCGCCGACGGCGAAATTCCCGCGTATCGCGCGATGCCCGACACAAAAGGTAAAAAGTTTCCTGTCGTGCTCGTCATTCACGAGATTTTCGGCGTTCACGAATGGGTTCAGGACGTTTCGCGCCGTTTTGCCAAGCTTGGTTACTTGGCAATCGCGCCTGCGCTCTATGCGCGTCAGGGCGACGTTAAAACGATCAAGGAAATCCGTGAATTACAGCGCGATATTTTCTCGAAAATTCCCGACACACAGGCGATGACCGATTTGGATTCGACCGTCGCGTGGGCAAAAAAGAACAGCGGCAACCCGAAAAAACTCTCGATCACGGGTTTTTGCTGGGGCGGTCGCATTGTTTGGCTGTATGCGAATCATAATCCGAAGGTTGACGCGGGCGCGGCTTGGTATGGCAGACTTGTCAGCGACCCGAAAACACCGAAAAATCCGGTTCAGCCGACGATGCCGATTGATTTTGCCAAGGATTTAAAAGTTCCGGTCATCGGTTTTTACGGCGGACAAGACCAGGGAATTCCGCTCGATTCCGTGCAGCGAATGCAGGACGAATTGAAGAAAGGTAAATCGAAATCCGAAATCATCGTTTATCCGAACGCCCAACACGGCTTTCACGCCGATTATCGTCCGAGCTACAACAAGGAATCTTCCGAAGATGCCTGGCAGAAATTACAGGCTTGGTTCAAGAAAAACAAGGCGATTTAATGTAAAAGTATTGAAAATTGGTTTCTATTGAGCCTTTTTACAACCAAACAAAGTTAATTTGCGTCTTTTGGATAATTTATGGAAAACGAAAACTTACAACTTATTTATACTCTCTTGTGCGACGACGTGCGGATCGAGATGGGCAACAAAATCTCTCTGATGGGCATTTTTCAGAACATAATGGTCGAGAAATTGCCGATTTCATTGATAAAATTTGCGGTTGTCAATCATTGGCGCGGTGCGGGCAACCATCAAACCGAAGTGCGGATTCTCTCGCCGAACAAAAACCAACTGGTCGTCACCTAGCAACCGACAAGCATTGAACTGGCACCCGGCGGTTTTACCGATAATGTTTCGTTTTTTGTCAACGTCGTTTTTCCGTCGGCGGGAACTTATTGGGTGCAGACTCTCGCCAATACGCGCTTGCTCGAAGAATTTCCGCTGATTGTAACCGATGTCGGCAATATGGAAACAATGCCGACGACCGAAGAGATTTCGGAAACGATCAATTAAAGACAAAAGGCAAAAGTAAAAAGGCAAAAATTAATTGCGTCTTACCTGATGAAACAATTTCAGGGCAAGACGCAATTTTTTACTTTTACCTTTTTACTTTTCTTCGTCTTTCGGTAAGTTCAAAGTAATCGCCAAACGATAAACACCTGCACCTTCAACGGAAATCTCTTTTGAATCACTTACTCCTTTGATAGAAGCCGTGATGCGATATTTCGCGGTGCCTTCGGGTTGGCGAAAGGTGAATTCGCCGCTGACATTTGTGTAGCCGCTGCCGAGTTTTTTGGTCGAACCGTCGGAATTTATCTTTTCAATCTCAATGCGTGCGCCTGTGATGCTTCGTCCGTCCTGTTTATAAACGCTTCCGTTTATTAAGACAAGAGTTCCTTGGTCAACCATTAAAATCAGTCGGTCGCCCAAATCTTCGGTCTTTTTCTTTTTGATCTCGACGTTGTATTTTATGCCTGCGCCGTAGCCTGATTTTTCAAAGACGAAATTGTAAATTCCGGGTAGGAGTCCGGTCATTTCAAAATTTCCTTTTGCGTCTGATTTGGCAGATTTAATGTCCTGACCTTTAAGCCGAGCGGTAACGGTCGCGCCGCTGATGCCGTCGCCTTTGATGGTGCGGACATTTCCTTTTGCGCCGCCGGTTTCCTGCGCGAAAGCCAAAACGCTTGAAAATGCGAGTAAAAAAACAAAAAAAGCGGCATTCTTGAAAATCTTCATAAATTTAGGCGTTTGCAATATCGGATTTGAATTCCCTGCGAAATTCGTTTGCAACATCATTGATGATATTTTCAAGCGTGCGGGTTGGCTGATAGCCGATCAGAAGTTTGGCTTTATCAAGACAAGGAACACGCCGCTGCATATCTTCAAAGCCTTCGCCGTAGGCTTCTGCGTAGGGAATTAACTGAATTTTGCTCCGGCTATTTGTCATTTCGATGGCTTTTTCCGCCAGGTTTTTAATCGTAATTTCTTCGGGATTGCCGATATTGATAACTTTTCCGAAACATTCGGGTGTTTCGAGAAGTTTTGTCAAAGCCTCAACGACATCGAGAACGTGACCGAAACAGCGCGACTGACTGCCGTCGCCGTGAACGGGAATCGGTTCATTTTTGAGCGCGGCTTTGATAAAACGCGGCACGACCATTCCGTATTGTCCGGTTTGGCGCGGCCCGACCGTGTTAAAGAGTCTGACGACCACCACCGGCAGACGCGATTCCTTCCAGTGCGCGAGCGCCAGAAATTCGTCCAATTCCTTCGCACAGGCATATGCCCAGCGATGTTTCGAGGTCGAGCCTTTCAAAATATCGTCGTCTTCACGAAACGGAACGCTCGTTCCTTTGCCGTAAACTTCCGAGGTTGAAGGAATCAAAACGCGTTTGCGGTAACGCGCACAAAAACCGAGAACAACATCCGTTCCATGAAAAATCGTTTCGATGGTTTTGACGGGCTGTTCCATAATCAGCCGAACGCCGACTGCACTCGCCATATGGAAAACGCGGTCTGATTCGCGGATCAGTTCTTCCATCAACTTCGCGTTTAAAATCGTTTCAATAATGAGTCGAAAGCCTTCTTTGCCTTCGAGATGTTCGATATTTGAATAACGTCCGGTCGAGAGATCGTCAATAATTGTTATTTCGTGTCCTTCGCCGTGCAGTTTGTCCGCCAGATGCGAACCGACAAATCCTGCTCCGCCTGTAATTAAAATTTTCATAAACTACTTATTCTCAAGATTTTCTATTCTTTTTAGTTGTGATTCTGAGGCTTCTCTAAGTTTTTCGATTCCTGTCTCATTTCTCAATTGTGCATCTATCAGTGCATTAAGTTTGAAGTCAAAATCTTTTCTTGACTCCCGCAGCGCTCTAAAATAATCTTCAGGTCTCTCATCGTGGCTGATTACCAAATCTCTCATCGTTATTGTCGCCTGTTCCAAAATTTTTACTCGTTCTTCAATCTCCATATTTTCGCCCCTAAACTTTGGCAGTTTTATTGTCGGATGCTTTGATTCGTTCCGCAAAGTAAGCAACCGTCTTTTTCAACCCTTCGGCAAGCGGAATCGTCGGCGACCAGCCCAATAATTCTTTCGCCCGCGTGATATTCGG
>JBDTZT010000310.1:0-5529 GCA_040005005.1 Actinomycetota bacterium | reverse complement strand
ATTGCGCGCATTGGAAAAAGTGTCATTGCAGTACGTTCTGCTATAAAGTATGAGGGTTTGATTAAGCGGGATCGTTGCATCTCGAATCGCCAGCGGCGTGGTCGTTTGTCCGAGTGTAAAAAGCTGCGTTCCGGCAATCGAAGTGATCATCGAAATTTGTCCGTTCGGATTATTTGTGGCGTTCGTGCGGTCAGCGATTTTACCGCCCCAACCGATTGGCGTCGGCGAATCGGAACGCGACGTTTGCTGCTGCTGTTTCTGATCGGAGTGCGAGAAAAGCTGAAACGGCCGCCACGCCGGATTTTGCAGATACTGCGTTTTTGTCATCGGACGAATCAGGTTTCCGGTATTCGCGACGACCGCCAGTTTTCCCTGCGCCCAAAGCTCATGGATTCCATTATTTATTCCACCTTGCTGCGGAACGGCTCCCAAACTCGGATGCAGACCGTAGGTCAGATTTCCCAAACGGGGAACGGTTACGGGAAGCAGTTGATTTTGCGGGATTGCCAAACCCTGCGCGGCGCGTGCCGAAGCGTAAACCGAATAATTACTGATGTTCGCGTCCGAATGATTCGGAATGAGCAGATTGTTTCCGTCGTTGCCGCCCGAGAGCAAAATGCAAACCAATGCCCGGTAATCCGAAGGAACGCTTGAATCGGATTCGGATTTATCTTGAACTGTTTGTGCCATTGCGCTCATCAAGCCGAAATGTCGCGCCTGTGTCGCCAGTCCCAGCATACTCAGGGCGCAACCCGATTTCTTTAAAAATTCTCTTCTATTTTCTTTCATCGTTTTTCACCTCTATTTCTGTATTTGGTATTGCGACGAAGTCGCCACTAAGAAAATGGCTTGTTTCGCTTTTGCATCGGCCGGCACATTGAAATTTATCGCCGTCCGTATTTTATCTTTCATCGCTTCGCTCATCGCGCCGTGCATCATTTTCGTGTTCAGATTTTCGATCAAAGTATTACCGCTCGGATCAGCTGCCGCCCAGGCGGTCGGTGCGGTTAAATCGATCGCCGTTCCGCAGGGAACATATGGATACGGATCAGCCGCGGTCGCCGGAGAGAAACCAATATCGCCGAACGTGAGAAAGAAAAGTTGGTTGTTGCGCGAAAACGAAGTGCCGGTGTTGGCAAGGGCAAATTCGGGTCCGAGAATATCGGTTCCCGGCACGACATAATCGGGCGGGAAATAATTGAAGACGGTCGGCGGTCCCCATATGTCCTGACCCATTTCACGCGTTACCCAATCGAAAACGCCATCACTTCGGTTTTGACAAGCGGCGGGCGGCGTTGCCGAACCATTATTTCCCGCCCGAACATTGAAAGTCCGCAGGAAATTCGTCAGATGCTGCAAAGGTTCGCGCAATTTGCCGTAAGTCGGATCGGTCTTCCGGCTGCCGCGCGCTTCCGGGTCGAGCAAAATCGCCCGAATGACGGCTTTCATATCGCCGCGAACTCCCGCGCCGTTATTATTAAACGCCGCCGCGACACGTCCGACATATGCCGGACTCGGGTCGCTCGTCACGAGATGCTGGATCAAAAGTTTGCCGATATAAGGTCCGATATTTGGATGATAAAAAATATTGTCGAGCGTTTTATTGAGCGAATCGGTTGCATAGACGCGGCGCGCGGCATCCGTCGTGCAATTTGAACAAGCCGCAATCGTCTGATTCGGTGCGCCCGGATAATCGAACAAAGTTTTCGCCGTTTGATCGTGATCGCTCGGGAAATTCAAATACATCGGGTCAATAAAGTTCGGCGCGCCGACGACCGCATTCGAACAAGCCGGATTATTTCCGCTGTTGCACTGCGACCAGCCCGTAAAGACTTTCGTAAATTGATTGATCTTATCCTGATCGTAAGTCGGAATGCGGTTTCCCTGACCATCGAGCGCGAGCGTTCCGTCCTGATTGAGTTTGTATAATCCGACGGTGAAAAGCTGCAAAAGTTCGCGCGGGTAATTCTCGTTCGGATTCTGGCGCGTCGAGCGAACCATATCGAGATACTCGCCCATCGCCGGACTGAGCGTCATTTCACCCATCAGATCGCGGTAGTTTCCGAATGCGTTGCGGTCGAGAATTTCAATATATTCCTGAAGCCAGCGCTGCTGGTAAACAGTTGATTGCGAAACGACCCAAATCTGATGCAGTGACCACGAAACGCGCCGCCGCAATTGATCGTCGCCGTAGAGTGCTTCGAGAACCATCCATTTTTGGTTGTTGTAGGCCCAGTAATGATTGCGGTGACAAAGATTTACTTCGGGGCTCGTGCCGTAAACTCCGCAGCCCGCATCGGCGTCAAAAGGTTTAAGCGGGAAGTTCGGATAGGGAATCGTCGGATAAGATTTACCAAATTGTTCTTCGACCCAGCGGCGCAGACCGATGCGGCGCAGACGCAAATCCAGCGCATCGCTTGGACCGAACGCCGCTTGCTCCATAAAACGTCCGCGGTCGCCGACCGGCGAAGATAGATTAGCTGGCGTCAAACGCATATTCGGCGCGGGAGTCGGAACCATTCCGGGATAGTCGGGAAATTTCGTGACCGCTTTTCCCAGAGCTAACTGCACCGGGTTGCTGATATTTCCGCGCCACGAAACGCGAATCAAAACTCCGCTGTCCGCAAGCGGCTGTCCGTTGTAGCCGTTTTCGTCGTAAATCCGCAGCGTCAAAGCGAAGATCCAATTCTGCTTGCGCAGCGGCTGAATATTTTCAACCGTCAAGCGATATTGTTTACCGCCGGTATCTCCGGCAAAAACGCGGAAAGCATTGGCGGCTTCATCTTTTGGAAAATCTATACCCGTGACGAAAATCACGACCCGCGCTCCCGGCGTAAAATATTCCGCGCTTTTGCCGGGCAGCGTGCCGCGCCAATTATCAGGATTGGCAGTCAACGCCTTCGTCGAATCCGCTTCGCTGATTAAAACGGGCTCGGAAGATTCAAAATCCTCATCCGTCTGCGCATTGACGGCGACGGCTGATGCAGCGCTGCCAAACAAAAAAGCAGTCAACCAAACAATCAAACATTTCCCCCGCAAAAGCCTGAAATCCGGGTAAAATCTATGTTTTTCCATAATCGGTAGTCCTCGTTTAAATTGGCGAATTCTATTCTAAAAATTGATCTGATCCATCAAAAGATCAAACGCTTAAAAACGTCTGCGGCGGGTAATGGAGCTAAACGGCTCAGATAAATTTTAATTGATACGACTTATTTTGTAAACACATTTAACTTATCTCCTTAATCCGAAGAACCGCAATGCTGTTTTAAAATAAACTCTGCGACTTTTCCTCTTTGGGGGAAAACATTCTTAATCTTTCACGCACACCATTTAGGAAATCAATCCGAAAGACCGCACTTGAAAATTCAAATTCCATAAAAAAGGCGACTCAAACCAAATCGCCTTTCGCATAAAATTTTCAACAAAATTGTTATGCCGGCAGATTTGTAGATCGAACATTGTAACTGTCGTAAGATTTTAGATAAAGCAGTTGTTCGGTGGTCAATGATCGCAATGTGGATTTTAATCCTGGACTTGGAGTTTCCAAAGCTGACTGCTTTTATCCTGAATAATCAGCAAGATCATATAAAAAATCGTCGAATTTCCGCTTGACCAAGCTATTCTGCCCGATTCCTGCGAAATATCAGTAAGCATCGTTTCGTATTTTTCAAAATTACTTTGATAAACGGGTTCGCCGAAGATTTTATTCATATCAAGGAAAGTAAACGAAAAAAAAGGCGGGAACAAGTCCCGCCATAAAAAACTGATATAAGTTCACACTATTCAGCTTTCGCCGCTGCTTTCGGTGTTTCGACGGGTTCGGGTCTCGGCGTTGCCAAGCCTAAATCCTGTTGCCGCCAGAGGTTTGAAACGAGGAGTTCGCGGATGAATGTCATTTCTTTGGGCAGACGGTCGTAGAGCTTGAAGAAAAGATCGTCGTGCGAAGCGATTTCCTTGAGCCATAGATCGCGGTCGAGATTCATTACTTTTTCAAAATCCTCACGCGTAAAATCTTCCATTCCGCGCCAGTCGAGATGTTCGTATTTCGGCTGCCAGCCAAGCGGTGTTTCGACGCCTTTCGACATTCCGCGGGCGCGTTCGACAACCCATTTCAGCACACGCATATTTTCGCCGAAACCGTTCCACAAGAATTTGCCGTCTTCGCCTTTGCGAAACCAGTTGACCGAAAAAATACGCGGCGGTTCAGGGATACTGCGCCCGAAATCGAGCCAATGCGAAAAATAATCGCCCATATGATAACCCGCAAAAGGAAGCATCGCGAACGGATCACGGCGGACTTCGCCGATATTGCCGAAGGCGGCGGCGGTCATTTCCGATCCCATCGTTGCCGCCATATAAACGCCGAACGCCCAGTTAAACGATTGCAAAATCAAAGGCACGACCGAATTGCGGCGACCGCCGAAGATAAATGCCGAAATCGGCACGCCTTGCGGGTCGTCGAATCTTTCGTCAATCACCGGACATTGAATTGCCGGTGCGGTAAAACGTGAGTTCGGATGCGCGGCTTTGACGTCCGAACTTGGTGTCCAATCATTGCCTTGCCAGTCAATCGCGTGCGCCGGGGCGTCGCCGTCCATTCCTTCCCACCAAACGTCGCCGTCATCGGTCAGCGCAACATTCGTGAAAATCGTGTTTTCTTTGACGGATTCCATCGCGTTCGGATTCGTTTTGTAATTCGTGCCGGGCGCGACGCCGAAAAATCCGGCTTCGGGGTTGATCGCGTGGAGTTTGCCTTGTTCGTCGGGTTTGATCCAGGCAATGTCGTCGCCGACCGTTGTCACTTTCCAGCCTTCTTCCTGAAACGGTTTCGGCGGAATGAGCATCGCAAAATTCGTTTTTCCGCAAGCACTCGGGAAGGCGGCGCAGACATAATCCTTCAGACCGTCGGGCGATTCGACCCCGACAATTAACATATGTTCGGCGAGCCAGCCTTCATCGCGTCCGACGGTCGAAGCGATCCGCAGGGCGAGACATTTTTTGCCCAAAAGCGCGTTGCCGCCATAACCCGAACCGTAAGAAACGATTGAGCGTTCCTCGGGAAAATGAACGATATATTTGTCTTTCGGGTCGGGCGAACACGGCCATTTAACGTCTTGTTGACCTTCGGCAAGCGGCATTCCGACCGAGTGCAGACAATGCACGAAATCACTTTGCCCGAGCGCGTCGAGAGCCTTGTTGCCCATCCGCGTCATAATCTGCATATTGACGACCGCATATGGCGAATCGGTAATCTGCACGCCGAACTGCGAGATCGGCGAACCGATCGGACCCATACAAAACGGCACGACATAGAGCGTTCTCCCGCGCATCGCGCCGTCGAATTTGTCCATCAGAATGGCTTTCATTTCCTTCGGATTCATCCAGTTATTGGTTGGTCCGGCATCGCCTTTGCTCAAGCTGCAAATATAGGTGCGGTCTTCGACCCGCGCCACATCCGACGGGTGCGAACGCGCGAGAAACGAATTCGGACGCTTTTCGGCATTCACACGGATAATTGTGCCGCTCTCG
>JBDTZT010000309.1:0-5531 GCA_040005005.1 Actinomycetota bacterium | reverse complement strand
GGACTTGGATTTCGGCGGTTTTGCTGATTGATGTCGCGCACGTTTGGTCAACTTCTTTTCGGGTTTATTTTGATGCGGAAGAATTCCGGCGGCGCGCGTGGCTTTACAGTTTAGTGCCGATTGCGGGTTACGCGGTCGGCGTTGCGCTTTATTCTGAGGGCGAATTAGTTTTTTGGAAGGCTTTGGCATCGGTGGCGGTTTTTCATTTTGTGCGTCAGCAATACGGATGGGTTGCGCTTTATCGGCGCAAATTAAATGAAACGTCCGATTTGACCTGGTGGATTGATACGGTTGCGGTTTATCTGGCGACAGTTTATCCGCTCGCGTTTTGGATGACGCGGCTGCCGCGAAAATTTGACTGGTTCGTGCCGAACGATTTTTTTAGTTTGCCCGAAATCGTCGAAAAAGTTTTGTTTCCGGTTTATGTTTTGGCTTTGACAGCTTATGCGGCAAAATCAATTTATCTCTATTTTACGACAGGTTTTTTGAATATCGGCAAAGATATTGTCGTTGCGACGACCGTTGTTTGCTGGTATGTCGGGATTGTTTTTTTTAATTCCGATTATGCTTTTACCGTTACGAACGTCATCATTCACGGCGTTCCGTATTTTGCGCTGATTTATTTTTACGCTCGTCAGCGGCGCAAAACTGCCGGACGATTTTATCAAACAATTTCGTCGAATTGGCTGGTCTTTATGGCAACGCTCTGGGCGCTGGCTTACGTCGAAGAATTGTTCTGGCATCGCGGCGTTTGGCACGAGAAACAATGGCTGTTCGGCGCGGATTTACAGTGGGACGCGCTGAAAATTTATCTTGTGCCGTTGCTTGCCCTGCCGCAGTTGACGCATTATGTTCTTGACGGATTTATCTGGCGCAGAAAATCGAATGCCGGTTTACGCGTGATTGATTAAAGATGAGAAAAAATTCCATCAAAATTTTATTGCTTTTTGCTTTTTCGCTTTTGCTGGCGTCGTGTCCGGGCAAAAAGACGCCTTCGCAGCCGGGCGGAATTTTTACTATGGACGAAACTGAAGAAGCGGGAAATCAGGTCAGAGAAGCCAATGATTTACTGAAATTGATCAAGCAGCGCTTTAAGGATAACGAAGACCGCATTCAGGAACTGCAAGCTGCAATGAAAGGGAAAAACTCCGATACGGTCAAGAAAATTTCTGATCAATTGGTCACGGAAATCAACGCCGGAACCGAGGTCGGCGAAGCCGCGATTAACAAACTCCGGATCGCCCAGGAAAAAAATATCAACGAAGATTTTAAGGAGTATCTGAGATTAAAAATCGAAGCGTTGGAAAAATATGTCCAGGCGTTTGAAGAACGCCGCCAAGCCGCGATTTTGTTGCGCGACGGTTACGACCCGAAAAACGCCGCCAAACGCGACCAGGTTATCGCTGCCTTTAAGCAGAGAGAAGACAAATTCAAAGAAATTGTTGAAGATGCCCGAAAAATCAGTGAAGAAGCAAATCGGCTGGCCCGCGATAGTCTGAATCGAAAGAGTTAAAAGTGAAATAGTGAAAAAGCCAGCATCAAATATTAATGACCAACTTTTTCACTTTCAACTTTTTTCACCTTACAAAACACGTTTCATCGGAACGGGCGCGACTTGCGGTGTCATTGGCGTCACGGTCGTGAACGGCGTCACCAGCATTTGCGGCGTTTTCATTTGAAGATTCATCGTCGGCGAATTTCCGTCAAAAAGCGGCGTAATTTCGCCTTTTAGTTTTTCGGGCGTAACTTGAACGGTTTGACGATTGCGGTCGCGGATAATCGTCAGCGTCACATCGCCTTCTTTTTTCTCGTTAATAATGCGAATCAAATCGGCATTTCCTTTAACTTCCTTGCCGTCAGCTTCAACTATAATATCGCCCGCTTTTAAACCGGCTTTGGCGGCCGGCGAATTTTCGCTGACATTATTAATCAACAATCCTTTGCCGTCGCCCGCGCCGAAATATTCGCCGAGCTGTTTGGTCAAAGACGAAACGCTGATTCCAATTTGACGGTTGGCGCCGAAAAAGAAACTGTTTTCACCATCGTTTTTCCAGATAAACGCATCGCCTCGGCCGTTCGGCGGCATTACTTGAACCTGCGGCATTTGCGGCATTTCGGGCATTTTTGGGAAACTTTGCAGATTCGGCAGAGTTTGCATCTTGAAATTACCGTTAAATGCGGTCGGCATTTCGTGTTTGCCCATTGTCGCGGTGATTTCCTGTTCGCTTCCGTTGCGAAGGATCGTTAGTTTGATCTGATGATCGGGCGCGACTTCCGCAATCAAACGCGATAATTTGCGAACGCTCGTAATTTCTTCGCCTTCAAATTTAACGATGACATCGCCTGCCTGCAGTCCGGCAGTGGCTGCGGGCGAGTTTTCCACAACTTTTTCCACCGCCACGCCGCGCACTTCGCTCAAACCGAATTTGCCGAAATTATCTTTCGTCACTTCCTGCGGCTCGATGCCGAGATAGCTTCCGTCAAATTGGAAAGCCCAAACCATCGGTTTCGGCGTTTTGTCGGGTTGTTTCGCGGGTTCGGGAGTCTTTTGGGAATAAATAATCGTGCAACTTGAAAATGCAAGCAGAATAAAGCCGAGTAACTTTCTAAACATAAAACCTCCAAATTTTGAATCTATTGAATAAACTTTAAGGGAGAAACTTTTTTCGTAAATTGTTTTTACGCTCTTTATACAATTTAGGTTGCACGGCAAAAATAAAAAGTTGCTTTCAGGCGAAAACTTGAAAAACTGTTTTAGAACGCATAACATTGTTTCATCAACAAAATTTTATTTGTAAATTCTGGCGGACGGCGCGGCGTATTTCACGCCGCACCGGTTCATCAACAAAAAAGGGGAAAAAAATTATGTCAATCAGATTAGGCGACGAAGCACCGAATTTCACGGCGGAAACGACGGAAGGCGAATTAAACTTTTATGATTATTTAGGCGACAGTTGGGGCGTTCTGTTTTCGCATCCGAAAGATTACACGCCGGTTTGCACGACCGAACTCGGAATGGCGGCGCGGATGAAACCCGAATTCGACAAACGCAATGTCAAAATCATCGGTCTCAGCGTTGACCCGCTCGGTTCACACGAAGGCTGGTCAAAAGACATCGAAGAAACACAAGGCACCGCCGTGAATTTTCCGATGATCGCCGACGCAGACCGTAAAGTTTCCGACCTTTACGATATGATTCACCCGAACGCGAGCGACACATTTACCGTTCGTTCGGTCTATGTCATCGGTCCCGACAAAAAAGTCAAGCTCATGATTACCTATCCGGCCAGCACGGGCCGAAACTTTGACGAAATCCTGCGCGTCATTGATTCGCTGCAATTAACGTCGCAATACAGCGTCGCGACGCCCGTCAATTGGAAAGACGGCGACGACTGCATCATTGTTCCCGCGCTGTCTAATGAACAAGCAAAGGAAAAATTTCCACAAGGTTGGAACGAAGTCAAACCATATTTAAGAATTACGCCGCAACCGAACAAGGCAAAAGGCGAAAGCGCGTAAAATTTTCAAAGGCTTTGCGGTGAAAATTGTAAAGCCTTTATCTAAACTTTTATGATTTCAACTAATTCAAAATTTCTCGCTTTGCTGATTCTTTTATGTGTCGGTTTCGGCTGCAAAAATTTTTCGCGGTTGATGAACAAAGGCGGAATGGTTTACACGGTTGAAATACAAACCGACGAACCGAACAAAGACGAAATCGTCGAGCGCGCAATAAAAGTTACGCAATCGAGAATTGATAACGTCGGCCTTGACGGTGAAGTCGCGAAAGTTCCCGATCAGCCGAATCAGATTTCGGTCAAACTTTACGGCGCAAAAGACCCGGAAAGAATTAAAAAGTTCTTATTCACGACCAATCAGCTCGAATTAAAAAAGGTTGGCGGTTCTTCGTATCAAACTTTTCCGACCAAAGCCGCCGCCGAATTGTCTGCAACTAAAGATCAAGAAGTTTTGCTCTTTTCGGAAAGAGCCGATGATTCAGGTCCGCAAAAATTTATAATTGTCGAGAAAACGGCTATCATCACAGGCGCCGCAATTCGTACGGCAAGTGCCTATTCGAGAACCGGCCAGGCAGGCGATTATCAAATTCAGTTTTCTTTAACGCCCGAAGGCGCTCAAAAATTCGGCGATTGGACGGGGAAAAATATCGGAAGTTATTTAGCGATCGTGCTCGATAAAAAAGTGATCAGCGCGCCCGTCATTAAAGGACAGATCTTCGATAGCGGAACAATCGAAGGCCGATTTACCAAAGAAAGTGCCGAAGACCTGGCGCTCAGCCTGAAAAGCGGATATTTGTCCGCGACGATGAATCTTTTGGAAGAAAAGCCTTTCGACTAACCCTTCTTCAATTTTTGCAATCTTTCGGCCGCCGCTTCAAGCGTTTCGTCCTTTTTGCAGAAGCAGAAACGCACAAAATTTTTGCCCGCATCCGAATCTTTGTAAAACGACGAACCCGGCACGCACGCCACGCCGATTTCGCGGATGAGGTATTTCGTAAACTCCACATCGCTCACAAAACCGAAATCTGAAATATCCGTCATCACATAATACGCGCCTTCGGGCGCCTCGCATTTCAGACCGGCAGCCTGCAAAACAGGCACGATAAAATCGCGTTTGCGCTGATATTCTTTCTGCAATTCCTTGTAATACTTCGGCGGCAAGCTCAGTGCATAAGCCCCGGCGCGCTGCAGAGGATTTGCTGCGCCGACCGTTAAAAAGTCGTGAACCTTGCGAATCGAACTCGTAATATCGGGCGGCGCGATTGCATAACCGACGCGCCAACCCGTGACCGAATAAGTTTTCGACAGCGAATTGACGACAATCGTCCGTTCGCGCATTCCGTCAATTTGCGCCATCGAAATATGTTGCGGATTATTCGTCGCCATCGTCATTGTTCCTGCGTCTCTGACGCCGCGATAGATAATATGCTCATAAATCTCGTCGGTAAAACACAGCGCGTCAAACTCTTTGCATAGCTCGGCGATAAACTCCAGCTCTTCACGCGTATAAACCTTGCCCGTCGGGTTGTTCGGGTTGCAGATGATAATCGCCTTCGTCTTTTCATTAAACGCGGCGCGAAGTTCGTCGCGGTCAAACTGCCAGCCGTTCGCGGTCATTCTGAGCGGTACGTGGCGCGGTTTCGCGTCCGACAAAATCGCGTCGGGCGCGTAATTTTCATAAAACGGCTCAAAGACGACGACTTCTTCACCCGCGTCCACAGTCGCCATCATTCCCGCGATCATTCCTTCGGTCGAACCGCACGTCACCGTAATTTCGGTTTCGGGATCAATATCCAGACCGAGAAACCAAAGCGTTTTCGCGGCAATCGCATCGCGCAATTCTTTTACGCCCCACGTGATCGCGTATTGATTATGGTCGGCGGCAATCGCCTCGATCGCCTTTTCCTTAATATCAAAAGGCGCGGAAAAATCGGGAAAACCCTGTCCGAGATTAACCGCGTCATATTTCAAAGCCTCACGCGTCATCTCACGAATCACCGATTCAGTAAAACTGCC
>JBDTZT010000308.1:0-5555 GCA_040005005.1 Actinomycetota bacterium | reverse complement strand
TCAACGGAATGGCGGCGCACGGCGGTTATTGCGGCACGGCGGTCAAACCGATTGCTTTGAATATGGTTTCGGAACTGGCTCGTGACACTGAATTTAACATTCCTATTTCTGGCATCGGCGGCATCAATACTTGGCGAGACGCTGTCGAATTTATGCTGCTTGGGGCCGCAAATGTCCAGGTTTGCACGGCGGTTATGCATTACGGTTACCGCATCGTCGAAGATATGATTGACGGTTTGAACAATTATCTCGACGACAAAGGTTTTGCTTCCGTCAATCAAATCATCGGGAAATCTGTCAGCCGCGTCACCGATTGGGGAAATTTAGACTTGAATTACAAGACGGTCGCGCGGGTCAATAACGAGCATTGTATCAAATGCAATCTTTGCTATGTGGCCTGCGAAGACGGAGCGCATCAATGCTTTTATTTTGACGAAAATAAATTTCCCGTCGTTGATGAACCCGAATGCGTCGGCTGTAATCTTTGCGCCTTGGTGTGTCCAAGCCCCGGCGCGATTTCGATGGTCAGAATGGACGACGGAAGTGATCCGCAAAGTTGGAAGGAGAGAACGCAGTCATAAATTTGAAATTATGAGGCTTTTGCCAAAGGATTGCCGGTATTCTTCAGTAATTCGTTAAATCGCGGATCGTTATGCAGTAAATCGAACTGCGGGTTAATCCCGAGCCAGACAATTCGCGCATCTCTCGTTTCCAACGCCTCCGCCAAACCGATTCTTAAAAATTCGCCCTCATTTAAATTTCCGGTTCCGGTTTGCCAACTCTTAAACGGCAGAACGGCGATCTTTTTTTCGTCTCCGGTAATTTGTTCTTCCGCGAATGCGGTTTATTTTTTGGCGAGCGGATTGTTCAGCCGTTGAAATAATTTTTTGTAGCGTTCATCACCGCGAATCGAATCGAGTTTCGGTTCAGTCGCCAACCAGATGAGCCATTCGCTGCGCTCTTCAAAGGCTTTTTCAAGCCATTCAAAAGCTGCATCGGTTTCGCCGAGCGCGTTGTAAGCCATCGCCAAAAAATACGGCTTGACGGGTTGCGGGGCGGATTTTATTTCGTTCAAAACGGTGCCTGCGTCGTCAATTCGTCCGGCGGCGGCAAGCGCGTAGCAAAGCATATATTTCGGCATTAACGCGCCTTCCCAAAGCGCGCAGCTCTTTTCCAAAACCGCGACGGACTTTTCGATGCGGCCGACTCTTTCAAGCGCATTGCCGAGATGCAATAAACCTTGCGGGAGGTCTTTTTCGAGTTCGAGAGCTTTTTCCGCTTTTTCGATTGCCTCTTCGTAGCGGCGCATTTGATAGAGCGTCCAACTCGTTATCAAAAGACTCCGCGCTGAAAGCCGATTAAGCTGCTCGGCGCGTTTTATTTCTTTAAGTCCTTCTTCTAAACGTCCGGTCGCAATCAGTAAATTTGAATACCATTCGTGCGCGAATGGATAATTAGGGCTGAGTTCGATAGCGCGTTTAAAAAGCGATTCGGCGCGTTGCCAATCCCAATCGTAAAGAAGTGTCGCAAAACCGAGCGAAGCATAGGCGTCGCCTAACTGATCGTCAATTTCGAGAGCTTTTTGGGCGGCTTCGATGGCTTTCGGAAAGGCTTCGGGCGACGGTATGAAACCAAAAATGCAAAGCCAGATGTAATAATCGGCCAGCCCGACGTAAGGCAGCGCATAATTCGGGTCGAGCGCGATGGCTTTGTTAAATGATTCAAACGCCTTCGGCAAAGTTTCGCCCGTGAATTTATTCCAGAAATAACGTCCGCGTAAGTAAGCCTCGTGAGCTTGCGGGTTATTTGTCCCGCGTTTTTTCAGCTGCTGCGCTTCTTCGCCCGTCAGCTGCGGCAGAATTTCGCTGACAATCTGTTCTGAAATCAAGTCTTCAAGCGTCAGAAAATCGGTGATTTTTTCGTCAAAACGCCGCGCCCAGCGCGTTGCGCCTTCTTCGATGCAAAGAAGTTGAACCGTCACGCGCAGCGTTTCGCCGACGCGCCGGATATTGCCGTCAATCAAAAAATCAACGTCTAGTTCGCGTCCCGCGCCGAACGGATCGCCGTGCGTGTCAAACTGCAAAACACTACTCGTCGGGCGCACCGTAAAACGGCGGATATTGCTCAACCGGGTGATCAGCGAATCCGCCAGACCGACTCCCAAAAACTTATCGTCGGTGCTTTGACCGCTCGTCGGATTCATTACTTTGAAAGGCAAAACGGCGAGCGTCGGATTCGGCTTTTCCTGTTTTGTTTCAGCAGCGCGTTGCAGGATCGGGTTTTTTGTCTGATTCATCACGGCTTTGAAACGTGGATCGAGGCGCAAACTATCAAAAGCCGGTTCAACGCCGAGCCAAACCAGCCACGCTTCCGAGGTGTGCAGACAACTTTCCAAAAGCTCGATCGCTCTTTCCTTTTCATCGAGAAAAGCATAAATCATTGCCGTGTGATAAGGCGAAACATATTGTCTTTCGGAGAGTTTTTCGAGTTTTTCGAGAATGACTTCCGCCGGTTCGCGCATTCCGGCGGCAGCGAAAGTTTGTCCCTGAACGTGGAGCGAAAAAACGCTTTCGCTCATCAATTCACGGGCGCGGTTGGCGGCATTAACCGCTTCGTCAAAACGTCCGAGAGAGCGCAAAGTCCAAGCCAAGCCACATTGCACCAGCGGATAAAACGGAAACATTCCGGCAGTTTTACTGTACTGCCGGAAACTTTTATCAAACTGCTTTGCGTAATACAGCAGCCAACCGAGATTATGCTGGTTAAAAGGCGTTTGCGGGTCGAGTTCGATGGCGCGTGTCGCGTGGCTCAGGCCTTCGCCGAAACGTCCTTCGGTCGTCAGTTTGATCGAATACCAAACGTGCGTTTCGGCACTGTTCGGACTAAGGCGCAACGCGTTTTGAAAATTTCGCTCGCTTTCTTCCCATGCAAAATTTCCGCCATGCCCGGCAAAGGCGAGCGACGCATATGCTTCGCCAAGTTCAGCGTCGAGTTCGATTGCTTTTCGCGCATTTTCGGTCGCCGACAAGAAACATTCCTTTGACGGCAAAACGCCGTAAACGCCAAGCCAGTTGTAATAATCGGCAATTCCGGCGTAGGCCAGCGCGTAATTCGGGTCAAAGGCAATCGCCTGATGATAAGCGACAATCGCTTTCGCAAAACCGTTTTCGGTAAAACTGTTCCAGTAATGGCGACCACGCAGATAATGCTCAAAGGCTTCCGTGCTGTTGGTGCCGCGTTTTTTCAGTTTACTGCGCTCTTCGCCCGAGAGTTGAGGCATCAAGGCTTCGGCAATTTTTTCCGAAATCAAATCTTCGAGACTCAAAACGTCGGTAAATTCCTCGTCGAATTTTTCCGCCCACCGCGCCGCGCCTTCGCTGATGTTTAGAAGCTGAATCGTTACCCGCAATCGCGTTCCGACGCGCCGGATATTTCCGTCAACCACGTAATTAACGCCGAGTTCTGTGCCCGCCATCATCGGTTCGAGTTCGGAATTTCCGTATTTCAAAACACTGCTTGTGGGGCGCACGACGAACCAGCGCACATTTGAAAGCCGCGTGATTAAAGCGTCCGCTAAACCGATGCAAAGATATTCGTCGCCGGTGTCGTCGCCCGTTACCGCGCCGAACAATTTCAAAGGCAACACGGCGACCGATATCTCGCCCACCTTTGCTTTCGGCAAAATTCTTTCCCGTTCTGGCTGAATCGTTAAAAAAGTTTCAGCCAGAACGGGACGATTTTCCAGAAAACGCAAAATATCGTCGGCAAAATCCATCGCCGATTGATACCGTTCGGGTGGCTGTTTCCGCAGGGCTTTGCGAACGATTTTTTCTAAATCGCCTGAAAGTTCGCGGCGCAGAGATTGGCGGTCGGCCTTGCGGTTTTCAAAGATAAATTCGAGCGTCGTTTCGTCGCCGCCGTTGGTCGGCACAATATTGTCTTGACGGGTTAAACTGGCGCCCAAATTTTCGGGTTCTTCTTCGCAGATAACGCGGGCAATTTCGTGCAGAGCGCGGTTTTTCAGACGATACGGGCGATGCCCGGTGAGAAGTTCGTAAAGCAAAACGCCCAAAGAGTAAATATCGCTCACCTTGGTCACGGCTTCGCCGCGCACCTGTTCAGGGCTGGCGTATTCGGGTGTCATCATCCGCATCGCCGTCGCGGTCGGGTCAATCGAATCAGCGGCAAGTTCGGGATTGAGGATTTTGGCGATGCCGAAATCGAGCAGTTTCGGCGTTCCGTTCGCCGTAATCATAATATTCGACGGTTTGATGTCGCGGTGAATAATTTGATTGCGGTGCGCGTGATCAACTGCCGCACAAATCCGCCGAAACAAATGCAAACGCCCGGCTATACTTAATTTTTGTGAATCGGAATATTTATAAACGGGCAAGCCTTCGATGTATTCCATCACGAAAAAAGGCAAACCGTCAGCGGTCGTTCCGCCGTCGAGCAGACGCGCAATATTCGGATGATTGAGTGAAGCCAAGATCTGCCGTTCGTTGCGAAAACGCCGCACGATAAAATCCGTATCCATTCCGCGTTTGATGAGTTTGACGGCGGCTTTTGTTCTGAACATTCCGTCGGCGCGTTCGGCCAGATAAACCGTCCCCATTCCGCCGCGCCCGATTTCCTTGATTAAGCGATACGCGCCCGTCACGCGCCCCTGCATCGAGTCCAATTCTTTTCCGGCCGCTGAATTTTCAGCATCAAAACGCTGAAGCAAAAGTTCGACCTCACGGCTTATTTCCCATCGGCGGCGGCGATTTTGTCTAAGTAATCCCCGCGCTCCGATTCTGCAAGATTGGTTGCAGTGTGAAAAACCGTTTCAATTTTTTGCCGGCGTTCTGAAGACATTTTGTTTTTCGGAATTTCCGCTAAATGATTTTTTCAAAGTATAAACGAATTACGATTTTTTCGACAGGAAAAAATTTTATCGGCAAAGATACTTTTTCCAAACCCTCTGCGCGTTAATGACGAGAGCAATTATTCAACGGAGAAAAAAAGATGCGTGAAAAATCAACGGGCGAAAACAATCGTAACTCGTTCGGCATATTTTTCGTCAACGCGGCTTACAAACCGCCGGTTTCTAACGAAAGTTTGATTGACGAAAACTTCTACAAGCCTGATTTTGCAAAAGTTGTTAAAATCGTGCCGAAACAGTTGGTCGAGCTTGAAATTCCTATCGAAACGGCGCAGAATTTTGGTCTGACATTTATGGTTTATTCACAAATTTCCGCAACACTTTTCAACGATAATGGTATGATCGACGGCAAAAACCTGACGAAAACGTCCGAAGCCAACGTTTGGTTTCGTTCGATTTACGTTGATAAAAATGTTACGGCAGGCACTTGGAAACTAAAACTCGAAAACACTTCCGACAAAGAATTGGAAGCGGTTTTAGCAACCTGGAAAAATGCCGTCAAATAATTAGTTGTCATAAAACTTGAATCTTTGGTGTTTATCTGATAATTCCGAATTTGAAATCTTTTATCAAATTTACAAAAGATTTCAAATTCGGAAAAATTTATCCGAAACCGAGAAAACTATGAGAA
>JBDTZT010000307.1:0-5582 GCA_040005005.1 Actinomycetota bacterium | reverse complement strand
CAACGAGATATAAATCGAAACCGCGGGCATTGCGGGCATCGTTCGGTAAACTTTGGAGTCTGACGGTTGCCGGCGCCGCGGGTGCCGCGGAGGCATTATTCAGCGAAATGACATTTCCGCCGTTAAAATCGCTGTCGCGGTAGGAAAAGGAAATCAGGTCGGTTCGCGCATTTGTATCAGAATTTAAGATATCAAAAAAAAGATTATTGCCGCCGACAATCGAAGTTAAAACATCGCGTTGACTGTCGGCAAAGGTAGGAATTCCGAGCCGGGTCGAAATAAAACCGTCCGGGACAATGGCCCCGCTTTTGTTATAACTCAAACCTGCATTCAGCGCGTCCCGTCCGATTAAATGCATTGCCGCCCGCGCATTTTTTAACACGTCGGAACGGCGGCTGGCGCGGTTTCGATCAATCAAACCGATTTGCAAAAGCCCGTAAATAACGCCGATGACGACCATAAATACAACCATCGCCACAATCATCTCGATGATTGAAAAACCGCTTTCGGTAAAATCTCGCGGCTTTGAAAGTTTTTTCATTTTTGTTACTCCGAATAATTGGTAATAATGGTCGAAACGGTTTGTTCGCGTTGTAGTTGGTTGACGTTATAGCGAACGGTGACATCAATCCGGCGGCGTGAAATCGGTTGCGGCGGCGTAGGGCGATCAGGATCCTGTAAATCGGTGATCACCACTCTGCGCTCAAAACCTCTGGTTACATTGCTCGTGTTATCGGGTCGGCCCGCCACCTGACAGGCACCGCCGGCCGGGCAGGCATCGTCAGAAGTTCCGGCGACGCCGTCCCATCCCATATCTTCACGAATCGGGCAAAATCCCGTTAGAAAAATGCCTTGCGCATTTCCTCCGGCATCGGGATTGCTTCCGACATTGCCGACCGAATCCCAACCTGAAACGGCGCCCGTTCTGGAAATATCCCGCGCCGAAAATATGGATTCAATCGTCGAAAGAGCGGCTTGCTTGGCGATGACTTGTTTTTCGGTTTCGTAGGAACGCACGAGATTTGCCGTCAATGCCGCCGCCGATGCCAAAATTCCAACCATTAAAATGACCAAGGCAATCATTACGTCAATATAAGAAAATCCGCGTTCGCTAGGTTTTTGAAGCATCTGTAAAATTCTCCCGAATTAAAATTAAAATCACGTATTTGAGTTTGAATATGCACTGCCCGATTATCCGCCGTAAATACTTGAACGGCGCGAATCCTTCCATTTATTGACATCGGTTAAACTGCGGTTGTATTCCCAAAACCGAACCGAACCGGTCGCGCCGATAACTGTAATGGCGCGGGCGATTTCTGATTCGGTCGAACTGTTTAGTTTCGGAGACCAGATAAAGAGCGTCAAACCGGTTGGCGTGGCGTTTGAGCCGATGGCATCCGTTCCTTCATTGACCACCGTGCCGTTTCGCAAAAATCTGAAGGTGCAGACATTATGCGAAATGCTCGGCGGATAAATGCTCGATCTGAATTGAGCGATGGGCACAGGCAATGTTTCCGTTGGATCGGTCGAAATATCCGGCGGACGCGAATTTAATTTGACATCGGCTTGCGGTAATAAAACTGAAGCTCGGATTACGCGGTCGTCGTCCGGCGTGGTCGGCTGATTTTCATCAATTAAACGCACTATATTGTCCGTCAAATCAATCTCGACACGCATTGTTTCGCGCTGCGTCAATGAGCGTTGCCGCCCTTCCTGAAAAATATCAATAATTTTCAGAGCTTGTTCGTCAGGGCGATAAAGCCTTTGGTGTCCCGAAAGATAAAAAAGCGAGATTCCCGACAAAATGGAAATGACCGCCAAAACGATTAAAAGTTCAACTATCGAAAATCCACGTGACATAATTTTCCAGCCTCGACCTTTATAAAATCTTGTTTTGTGAGTTATGAAACTAAATTGTTTTCGGTGAAGTATGTATCCTTTCGTTCAATTTGACTGTTTTCTGATTCAAGAATTTTCAAACTGACTTATTAATGAGAAATAAACAATGTATAACATCTTCCAAAAATATTTTTACTTTTAACAAGATTAGAAAATTTCGGCGCAAACTCGCTTTCTTTTAATGAAAGTTTCGGCTAAAATGACGGCACTGAGTTTTAGAAAATAAATTGTTTCCCGCAAATGTCTCGAAAATGCCTGAAGAGAAAAATTCGTCAAAGAAAAAAACTTCAATAGACTGGCTTATGCGCGGTGTGTTGACCAAAATCGGCGATACTTTCGACCGCTTGACAGGTCGCCGCCGGGTCGCATCGAGCAGTTTGGCGACGAGTGAATTGAGTGAGAAATTAAAGAAATTGCTTGATTTGGAAGTCAAAGATTTTGGCGCAAAGGGTAAATTCGTTCCGCATAATATTAAACTGAAAATGCAATGGGACAAATTTTCGACTGATTCCGAATCTGCGCTTCAAAAACTCGAAAGCGAACTGAAAATCGCCGCGATTGACCATATCAACGACAACAGTTATCACACCTACGCGCCGATAAAATTGGAAGTAACGCCTGATTATTTCACCGAAGGCGTGAAAATGCTCGTGAATTTCGATAAATTTGACGACGAAAAGCGCGAAGTTTCGGTCAATGTTACCGTTCCGCAAATAAAGGTCGGCGACTATATGCCGTTGCTGCCGGAAATAAAACCCACCGAAGAAGTCGAAACTTTTATCGTCGGTTTTACTCTGAACGGAAAGTCAAAACAACTGCCACTCACTTTCAAAGACAGACAACGTCGAAGTGTCGGGCGAACTAAAGAAAATGATTTAAGTTTAGAAGATTCAAGCGTTTCCAAGATTCACGCGGCACTCGTTTTAAACTCCGAAAAGCAATTGATGGTTGCCGACACAGGTTCGACCAACGGAACATTCATCAATGACAAGCGTATTGCCTACGGACGCGCCTTTCCGATTGCAAATGATGACTGTGTAAAGTTCGGAAATATTGAAGTTTCTTTTGAGTATGTTCCGGGGGCAGTTGAAAATGTTGAATCTGAAGAAGTTTCTGCAAACTATGTTCCGAACGAAACCTTTTCCGCCAGTCAAAACGATATTCATACGGTGGCGTTTAGTTCAAATGAAGATATTTCATTGAGCACCAAGCTGATTCCGCCGCCAATCAGATCTGAAAATATTCAGCCGAAAGAAAACGTGGCGGAAGCAAATTTGGCGGAAGAGAAATTTGTGGAAATAAAGCCGGAAGTGAAAGTTAAAGTGGAACCGTCCGCCAATGCTTCCGGTACGCATGACCGGATAAATTACGAGTTTCCAAACGAGGATTAAAAACAAATGATTTTGCTGTTTCTATATCAACTCGATAAACTTCGACCCGAAAATCTTTTCGGCGGACAGATTTTGGAGCGCACTCCGGCCGGTTTGAGCATCATTTATCTGATCGGTATGGCAGTCTTGCTAATTTTTTTAATAATGTCGTTTTGGGGGAATTTCAATCGTCCAAAATTTGCGTTTGAAGAAAATCTGCCGAAGGAAGTCGTCAAAAAACTAAGTTTGACGCTGACGAATCGGAGTTTGCGAATCTGGCAAGTCGTCTTTATTTTACTGGCTTTTGGAGTTTACGGTTACCATATTTACTGGACTTATTACGCTGACGAATACAACGAACAATATCAGTCGTTAAGTTATAAAGATTTACGTAACCGACGCGCATCTTCTTCGACCTTACGCGGTTGGATGCTCGACCGAACCGGTAAGCTCAGCAATGCGTTGGCATATTACAAAGTTGATAAAGACGGCACTATTGACCGCACATTTCCGCTTGAAAAAGAGATGGCGCATCTGCTCGGAACGGAACGCGGAACGCCCGGACTCGAACGAACGCTCTATAAAAAAGAAGCCGACCCGATGCCTGAAGCGTGGGAAATACTGACCAAATACAAAAAGCCTGAGCCCGAAAACAAAGATGTCCGCATCACGATTGATAAAGAATTACAAACCTTTGTTGCCGCGCAGATGGACAAAGAATTGGCAAAAAACAGAAAAGGCGCGGCCGTCGTAGTAAATCCGCAGACGGGAGATGTTTTGGCAATTTATTCAACGCCGACATACAGTTTGAGCGAAGCGGAAAGCCTGGCGGGTTATCTCAAACTTGAAAGCAATAAGATGGATCAGCCGCTTCTGAGCCGGGCGCTTCGTCAATATTACATTCCCGGTTCGACCTTCAAAACTTTAACGATGATGGCTGCCTTTCGCGCCGGCAAAGAGGATTCCATATTTCCTGACCGGCCGGCATCCGCCGTGCCGCCTTGTTACCTGCCTTTTAAGGGGTCAAAACCGATTTGCGACGCCGGCGGTAATTGCGATCTCTGTACGGAAGAAGCCGGAATGAGAGATGCGTTCAGAGTTTCCAGCAATCAGTTTTTCGCCCAACTTGGCAATTCGCTGGGGCGTGAACAAATGGCTGAAACCGGGCGTCTGGTGGGAATTGATCCCGTCGAAACGCCCGAAGATGCACGACAATTGAAATATTTCCCCGACATCTGGAATACGAGTAATAAGCGGATTGCCAACTCTATTTCTCCAGCCCAGTCAATGATGGTAACGGGCAAGAAATTAACGCTTTACGATTTCGGTATTGTCAGTTACGGACAAGGATTGGCGGGACAAATGACACCGTTTCAGATGGCTTTGATTGCCGCCACCGCCGGAAATTTGGAAGGTAAATTGATGAAGCCGAAAATCGAAGCAGATCTCCCGGCGCAGATGTTCAACCAGGTTCTGACCCGCGACCAAGGCGAAATTATTCGAGATATTATGTCAACGGTGACGGAAGAAAAAGGCGGCACGGCGACGATAATTCAAGCTAAATTAGCCGGTACCGGTATCAGAGTAGGCGGAAAAACCGGAACGGCGGATAAAGATAATACTCCGCTCTACAATACAGATGGCACCCGAAAAACACATAAAGAAAAGAAAAAAAATGACAAGGGCGAATTAGTTGAAGTTGATGTTCCTGATACATTTACGCGCTGGGACGGGTGGTTTATCTGTATCGCACCGCTGGAAAATCCGCAAGTAGCAATTGCCATTGTCCTTGAAAACATCGGAAATGGTCAGTTCGGCGGAACTACGGCCGCCCCGGTCGCTGCCGAAGTACTTTTGAAAGCGAGGGAATTAGGACTTTTGGGCGATCAGTATAAACCTAAAACTCAGACTCCGGACAAGAAGAAAAATAAATAATGAAAAGCAGAGCGTCATCACATTTTATAATTCTGATATTGATCGTCTTTTTGACAGCAATCTCGCATTATTCAATTTATTACGGGGCATTGATTCGCGGTTATGAAACAAGTTACACAACGGCCGTGAGAAATATCGGACTTCTGACGATACTCGCAATCTTACCGATAATTCTTGCGCGTTTATTGAAATTCCAGGGCAATTGGACGCTCTATACCTCGGCCGTTTTGCTTTTTTCCATTGGTTTAACCGTTCAATATCGGCTTTTCAGCGACCCCGAATATGTTTTGAAGGATAAAAAAGCGGAAATGCGGCAGGCAAAAATTAAAACCGCCCAAATGCATTACATTCAGGAAAATTACTCTCCTGAAAAAAAAC
>JBDTZT010000306.1:0-5596 GCA_040005005.1 Actinomycetota bacterium | reverse complement strand
AACTTCGACGGCTTTTGCCATTTGTTTGTCTTCTTCGATCAAAACCTGATTTGCCGAAACCGTGCCGAATGCCGCCGTGATCAAATTGTAGCGGATCCGCGTTTTAATAAATGCGTTTTCGGCTTCGATATTTGATGACAAAGATTTCCAGTCCCCGTTTTGGACAAGGAAATTATTAAAAGCTTTGAGGATTTCGTCAGTAACCGGATAATCGCTCGGACGGATTCGTTTTCCGTATTGGATTTGTCCGCCGATCTTATAACTTTCAAATCCCTGAATATTACCGTTTGCCAATTCACTTGAGAAGAAGAAAATCGGATCGAGAAGTTTGGCTTGCGTATTGGTCAAGGGTGAATTTGTGACAATTTCGTCAGGCGTGATGCCGTCGCCGCCGAAAACTTTTCGGCCTGTCAGCGTTTTGGCTTCCGTTTTATTTTGCTCGGACAGACTAACCTTGTGATTAAAATAATCGTAAAGACCGCTTTTTGAATAATCGCGCTGAATCGAACGTCCCGAAGGAGTGTAATATTTCGCGGTTGTCAAAGTTAAACCCGAACCGTAGGGCAAATCAATAATGCTCTGCACAAGGCCTTTGCCGAAAGTATTTTCGCCGATGACTAAAGCGCGGTCATAATCTTGCAGCGCACCCGAAACGATTTCAGAAGCCGATGCCGTCGAGCCATTCACAAGTACCGCTAGCGGCATTGTTTCCGCCGTTTTGTTGGTCGAACGCCAGACGCGGTTATCAATCGAAAAACGCCCGCGTTGCGAAAGAATCGTGCTTCCCGAAGGCAAGAATTTTTCGGCAACTTTGACGGCTTGATCTAAAATTCCGCCCGGATTTTCCCGAAGATCGAGAATCAGCGAAGTCATTCCCTGTTTATGAAGTTCGCTGAGGGCGACGGTCAATTCTTCGGCGGTCGTATAATTAAAACCTTCCGACATATCAATATAACCGATGCCTTCGCGAATAATATAGGCGTCGGGAATTGTCGGCTGCGGAACGCGGTTGCGCTTTAGATCAACCGTATCTTGTCGTTTCGTCGCGGCGCGTTCAACGAGCAAGCGAACGACCGAACCTTTTTTGCCGCGTACTTTATCGCGGACGAATGACGAGTTTTTGTCCGCCATTGTTTCGCCGTTGACCGCCAGAATTTTGTCACCGTACCTTAAACCCGCGCGAAAGGCGGGCGAATCGGGAAATGTAGCGACGATAAAAGTATTTGTTTCATTGCCTTTTTGATAATTGGCAATGGTTGCGCCGATGCCGTAATATTCGCTTTGTTCGTCGGTCAAAAGGTCTTGGTATTCATCGGCATCGAAATAATTTGAATGCGGGTCGAGCGTGTGAAGCATCGAATCAATCGCCGACTTGGTTAATTCGTTGTAATTGACGTTTTTTCCGTCAACGTGATTTTTGCGGATAAATTCCAGCGCATCCGAAAAATCCTGTGAAATATTACCGTTTGGAATAGCTTGTGTTTGTGATGAATCCGAATTTGAGCGAGGCACCGAAGCGGAAAATGAAGAACCTTTGCCAATCGAAAACGGCTCGACATTTTCAAACTGTGAAACAGGTTTCTGTTTTGTTTGCGGAAACACAAAAACAAAGCCGAAGGACAAAATCAATAATATTGAAACAACTCTTCTCATAATCGGAATATCCTCGAAAGATGTGTTCAAACATTTTTGAGCGCGATACTAAAATAACTTTACTGTTGCGCGAATGTTACAAAAATACCTAACCCAAACGCAAGCCGAAAGGGCGTTCAAACACAAAAAACTAAATTTTATATGGATTGTGAAGATGTTTAATGCCCGGAAATTTCCACCGAATTAAAATAAATATTTTCCAATTGTTTGATTCTTCCGATTTTTTGGGTAAGAATCATTGTATGTCCGAGACAAGCGAAAGTAGTTTGGAGAAAAAGCTCCGAAATTTAATCGAAACGATTGACGTTGCGAACGCTTTGACCGAGCCATTGACGGCTTCCATTGTCAATTTGTTGAAAATAACGGCGTTCGAGATGAATTCCGAAGAGGCATCGGTTTTAATCCGCGAGGGCGACGAAGGCGATTTACGGTTTTTGTCGGCAATCGGAAAGGTTGCCGGGCAATTAATAAACTTGCGGGTTCCGGCCGGCAAGGGAATCGCCGGATTTGTTTTTTCTTCGGGACAGCCGATGGCGGTTGCCGACGCGGGCGAAGAAGAAACCTTTTATGCCGAAGTTGATAAACAGACCGGATATTCAACGCAGACTATCCTCGCGACACCGCTTCGCTACAATGGCGAAGTGGTTGGTGTTTTGGAATATGTCAACCGCATCGGCGAACCGCCATATGAAGCATTTACGCCGGTTGAAATGGACAAAGCCGCGTTGTTTGCCGAAGCCGTCGCTTCGCTCATCAACGCCTACGAATCGGCAAAACTTTTCCGTGAATTGGGCGAAAAAATGATGGAAGGCGAAACGGTCGCTAAATTTACGGAAGTGCGCGAATGGCTGAAAGAATTGCGAAGTGCGTCGGAACATAAGGAAATGCTCGATTTAGCGATTTTAGTTCGTGAAATCGCTTCACGCGGCGAAGCCGAAAGGGAAATGTGCCGTGAAGTTCTGGAAGCAATCGTGAAATTTTCCGATCACAAAAGCGAAACGAGTTTTTTAAGCTATTAAAATGAGTGGTGAGTATTAAGTGGTGAGGGATTAGTTAAAGATTTGCACTCACCACTTAGTACTCACCGCTCACCACTAAATATGACATCGGTGACTGGTTACGAAACAGGCAAATTCGGGACAATTTCGACGTATTTCCAGATTGATGACAGTTGGAAAGCGCGGACGGGCAAAGGTGTCAGCGTCGCGATTATTGATAGCGGAATTGATGAAAATCATCCGGATTTACAAGGAAAAGTTCTTGAATCGGTCGAAGCGCGAAACGACAATAAACGGGTTCTTTTTGTCCCTTCCGAAACGGGTGATTCGGCCGGACACGGAACGGCTTGCGCGGGAATTATTTCGCGCATTGCGCCCGACACGCAGTTTCACAGCATCAGAGTTCTCGGCGCCGGCGGTCTCGGCGACGGACAATCGTTTCTCGCCGGACTCGAATACGCCATCAAAAAACGCTACCGGTTGATTAATCTAAGTCTCGGCACGACCAAACCACAATTTTTTTCGCCATTGCATGATTTACTTGACCGCGCTTATCAAGCGGGCTGTATTGTTGTCGCGGCGGCCAACAATCTTCCGCAACCCTCGTTTCCGTCAGTGTTTTCGTCGTCACTGATAGCCGTTTCAAAATCGGTCGAAACCGACCCGTTTCAATTCGGCTTTCGTTTCGGCGAGGTTATCGAACTGACCGCGCCGGGCGTGAATGTCCGCACAGCGTGGCCCGGCGGCGGCTATAAAAGCCTGACCGGAAATAGTTTTGCATGTCCGAACATAGTCGGCATTATCGCACTACTTCTTGAAACCTACCCGAATCTGACACCTTTCCAGGTAAAATCCGCGCTCTATGCAATTGCCGAAGAAAATCTTAAAAAAGTGGTAAGTGATGAGTGATAAGTGATAAGAATGTATTCGTAACTGAGGAGGTCTTGGGGTTTGGGTTTTGGGTCTTGGGTTTTATTCAAATTAAACCCGCCGGCTTTCAATCAAGAATCCGGAACAATTAGTATTTTGGAGAGAAAATCATCGTCACTCGGCTAATTCTTTCAAAAACCAAAACCAAAACCAAAACCAAAACCAAAACCCAAAGACCTATCCAATTACGATTTATTCAGTTTTACCAGCCACTTTGTAAACACCGCTCACCATTTCTTTCTATCACCCGGCATTCACCAATAAAATAACTACCTGAATGGGTGGTGAACCGCCTATTTTTGTTTAGTAAATTAATCTTATCGCTTGATTTGGCGAGCAATTTAGACAAGAAGTTTGGAGAGCATAATGATTAATTTTATAAGAACAAGCACAAAGGGACAAATTTTAGGATTACTTTATAATAACAATCGCGGGGTTTATAGCGGGCTGTACGGCACGGGCGGAGACAAAAACACCAAAACCGACGAATTCGCCTAAACCGGCGGAAGTGGCGGTGACGAAAGACCTGCCCGAAAACCGAATGTACAGCAATCCGTATGCGGAGATGCCGTATGACGGCGATATGGAATATTCTGCGCCATTACCGAAACTAACTTCGCCGGCCATTTCAAAAGCGGTCTTTCAGAAAATAAAGGTCGGAATGACACTGATGGAGTTTGAAAAACTAACCGGCGAAACCGGAATGCTGGTTTCATCAATGGATGTCAACGGGCGGCAAAAGCAGGTTTATAAATGGAGCAATAACGATTTTTCGCGCTACATTTATATAACGGTCGAAAAGGGCAAGGTCATCGAGAAAAAAGACAAAGGTTTGAAATAGATACAAATTCATTAATTCATACTTACATTCATACAAAAATTCATATTTGGGCGATGGCAAACCGTCGCCTTTTTTATGCTTTTAACGTCAATTGGTATTTGATCAAAATGGATTACTGTAAACAGGCGATTAATTTTCGTCAGTATATTCGCGCATAAACATCACAACTTTGCGGGCTTCATCTTTTGTCAAGACGAATGATGAGCGGTCCTTCAAAACCAGATGCGGCGGGATATATTCGTTGCCGCTGTCGGAAACAAGGAAAATTCCTTCGTTCACGAATTTGTCTATTTCTTTGCGGGTAATACTTCGACCCTTAATGACAATTGCCGGTTGTTCTTCTTCAGTATTCATTCCCAGTGTTCGAAAGAAAAATTAAATTATTTTGCTAGATTATCATTCAGGTTGGCACTGAACTCAAATGCCTAAGACTTAAAATATTTAAAGACACTGAATCTTCTGAAAAAATGATTTTCTTTTCAAATGAATTGGATAAAAATCAGGGATATTTTACCCGAATCTCAAAAACAAGTGATTTAAAATTAATCGTTCCACGCAAAATTTATATTTAGTTTGACGGAGTAATTTTAGCGACTATTTTATTTTAATGGACAAAGGTTACCTTGATTTCGAGAGACTTTATCGAATAAATTCGGCCTTTAGCCGCTTCATCAAAAAGTTTTTCGAGCTGAATCAGATAAAAATCAAATCTCTTCATGCCGTTTTTCATATTTTTTAGATTCAAAGCGATCGTTTATGGTTTATTTCCATTCGATAGCTTCATAGCAACCATTTACCGCTACTTTAAATTGCTTGAACAATACATAATAATAAAATAATAAGTCAAAACCTGGGCTGCCGCAGAAAATTTCAATAAAAAGTATTTTGGTCTCGTGTTTTTGGGAGTTGGTAGCCATTCCAGTCTTAATTAAAAAAACTTAAAACGGAGTCGCTTAATGACAGATAAATTTAGATTTCAAATTCGTTTTTGGATAATTTTCAGCCTCTTATTCCTACTTTTTACAGGCGGCTTATTCCATCCGGCACGGGCCCAACAGCAATATGAAGCCCGAGCTTTTTCCGAGATAAAATGGCGCAGTATCGGGCCGTTTCGGGGCGGGCGAACTCGCGCGGTGGCGGGAGTTCCGAGTCAACCGAATGTATTCTATATGGC
>JBDTZT010000305.1:0-5601 GCA_040005005.1 Actinomycetota bacterium | reverse complement strand
TTTCTTTTCCATAATTATTGCTATTTGGACTTTGGTTTTGGGTCTTTGGTCTTTGATGATTCGTTTCTTCTATAATGGCAAAGTCTGTAGGTTCAAGAGCTAAAACCCAAAAATACAAACCCCAACTTTTATTGTTCAAATAATTCCCAAACTTTTTTCAAAACGACTTTTTGTTCTTTCGATCCGCGAACGGCAATAAAAATCGTATCGTCTCCGGCGATGGTGCCGACAATTTCCTCGATCTGCGCGGAATCAATCCGCACCGCACAAGCCGATGCCAAACCTGCTTCGCATTTTGCGACCACCAAACTTTCTCCGGCAATTTCCAGACTTAAAAGTCCAAAGACAACCGCGTGTTTCGGCTTTTGCGGAAGCGCGTAAAAACCGCCGACCTTGACGATTCCAAGCTCCAGTAAATCGCGCGAAACACTCGATTGGGTGACCGAAAACCCTTTTTTTTCTAAAACCTCGGCGAGTTCTTCCTGTTTGCCGATTTCTTTGGCGTTGATCAATTTAATTAAAGCGGTTTGCCGCTGCTCTTTTTGCATAATACCTTTGAGTTATGCAACAATCACGCATAACTTCTACATAGACGCATAAATTAGCAAAAAGGTTTGAAATAATCAATCGGCGATTTGCGATTTACGATTTACGATTTACGATAAGAAAATGTCAAATTCAAAAAATCTCTGGGGCGGAAGGTTTACCGAAGGCGCGGACGAAACTTTTGCCGAGTTTAATAATTCATTTAAATTTGACCGGCGATTGTTTGCGGCGGATATTCGCGCCTCGATTGCCCATTGCGACGGACTTTTTCACGCCGGAGTTTTAACGCGACTCGAATCGGAGCGCATCAAAAACGGCTTGTCAACCCTTCAAAAACGCGCTGATTTCGACAAAAATTATTTTGATGAAAATGCCGAAGACGTGCATTCGTTTATCGAAGCCAAACTTATTCAACTCGTCGGCGACACGGGCCGAAAACTTCATACGGGCAGAAGTCGTAACGATCAGGTGGCGACGGCTTTTCGGCTCTGGTTGCGCGAAGAAATTACGGGAATTTCCAAACTTTCACGGTCATTGCAAAAATCACTTTTGGATTTAGCGGAAAAAAACAAAGCCGCGGTTTTGCCCGGCTATACGCATTTGCAGCGCGCCCAACCTGTTCTCTGGGCGCATTGGTGTCTGGCTTATTTTGAGATGTTGGCGCGCGACCGCGAACGGCTGGATGAAGTTTGGCGGCGAATCAATGTTTTGCCGCTCGGTTCGGCGGCGCTGGCGGGAACGAGTTATGAAATAGACCGCGAAGCAGTGGCGCGTGTTTTAGGTTTTGACGGTATCACGGCAAATAGTTTGGATGCCGTCAGCGACCGGGATTTTGCGATTGAATTTGTTGGCGCGGGTTCGATTTTGATGATGCATTTGTCGCGCCTGGCCGAAGATTTAATAATTTACGCGACGAATGAATTCGGCTTTATCGAACTCGGCGACGCGATTTCGACCGGCTCAAGTTTAATGCCGCAAAAGAAAAATCCCGACGCTTTGGAATTGATTCGCGGAAAAGCGGCGCGTGTTTTCGGTCATCACGCCGCACTTTTAACGATGATGAAAGGCTTGCCGTTGGCCTATAACAAAGATATGCAGGAAGACAAAGAAGCAGTTTTCGACACGGTTGATACGGTTTCGCTGACTTTGCGCGTCACGGAAATTGTTTTGCAAAACATTCGCGTCAATGTTGAAAAGATGAGTCGGGCGGCGACCAAAGGTTATTTAAACGCGACTGAACTGGCTGATTATCTGGTGCAAAAAGACGTTCCGTTTCGGATTGCGCACGACACGGTTGGCCGAATAGTTTTGTCCGCGATTTCAAAAGGTAAGGAATTAAACGAATTGAGCTTGGAAGAAATGCAAAGTTTTTCCGAGCGGGTTGAAAATGATGTTTTTGAGGCGTTGAGTTTGGAACAAACTTTAGCAAGCAAAAACCAAATCGGCGGAACTTCGCCCGATAGAGTTTATGAGGCCTTGGAAACAGCTCAAAGAGATCTGAAAATCGAAGCAAACTGATGGAAATTATTCAACTTCTCGAAAAAACGCGGCAAAGCTAACTGCTTCAGCTTTTTGACATCGAGATCGAAACGGCGGAGAAAGGCTTCGTCGTTTTGACAATGCCGGTAACCCCGAAAGTTCATCAATACATCGGCATTATGAACGGCGGAATTTCGCTTCTTCTGGCGGAAACTGCCGCCTCGCTCGGCGCGGTGGTCAGCAGCGATTTATCGCAAGTTACGCCGGTCGGTATTGAAATCAATGCGAATCATTTACGCGTGGTCAGCCGCGGAAATCTGCGCGTCGAGGCAAAAAGCATCTATCACGGACGGACTTTAAGCGTTTGGAGTGTTGAGATTACCAACGAACGCGGAAAATTGGTTTGCGTTTCGCGCTGCACGATCAGTTTGAAGAAAGGTGCGGCTTTTCCGCCCGTTAATTCGTAAAATGCATAAATTTGTCCGAAATTTCCTGACTGAATGGCGAAAACTCGGATTGCCGTTTGAAAACGCGAGTTTTATTGCGGCAATTTCGGGCGGCGCCGATTCGTTGAGTTTATTACTCGTTTTGAACGAATTGCGCGAGCGAAAAAAACTGCAAAATCGTTTTGTCGCCGCGCATTTTAATCATAATTTGCGCGGCGAAGCGAGCCGGAAAGATGCCGAATTTGTTCGTGCTTTGTCGGAAAAACTTGATTTTGAGTTTGTTGGCGAAATTTCAGATGATCAATATCAAATTTCAAAAAAGGGAAATCTCGAACAAAATGCGCGCGTTGCGCGCTACGAATTTTTGACCGAAACAGCCCAAAGTTATAAGGCTTTCGGTATTCTCACGGCGCATACCATCAACGACCAGGCCGAAACTTTTCTTCTGAATTTAATTCGGGGAAGCGGAATTTCAGGGCTCTCGGGAATGAAAGTTTTAAATTCCAAATTTCAAGTTTCAAGTTCCAAGTTTAAAGAAAAATCGCAAATCTCATTAATTCGTCCATTGTTAAGTTGGGCAAGGCGCGATGACACCGAAAATTTTTGCCGTGAGAACGAAATTGAGTTTAGAAATGATGCGATGAACGAAGATTTAGGTTTGAAGCGGGTTCGCGTCAGAAAAATTTTGCTTCCGATGCTTGAAGATTTTAACCCGAAGATCATTGAAACTTTGGCAAAAACGGCAAATTTACTACAAACCGAAAGCGATATTTTAATGGAGCTGAAAGACCAAAAACCAAATACCAAAGACCCATATTTATTTTTGAAGGATTTGAAAACTCTATCAAAATCAGCAGTTTATCAGGTTTTAAGAAATTGGCTTAAAACTAATCGGGACAATTTGCGCCAATTGGAATTGAAACACATTGAGGCGATTGCGAGTTTAATTGTCAGCCGGAAAAGCGGTAAGATGGTTGAACTGCCGAACGATGAAATAATCGTAAAAAAAGAGGGTAAAATATTTTTCCAAAAAAGAAAGGTTGAAAAAAGCGGTTCAGCAAACTAGAATCTAAATAGGCAGCGTTCACTGACGCATTGAAAACAACGAAAGAGTTGAAACTTTCATCGAAAGAAGCATAAGAAAAACTTTCCTAGGGTGAAAGTTAAATTTTTGGAGGCTATAAATTGAGTTCTAAAGCAAAACAGGTTTTATTGTGGTTAATGATTATTTCCAGCGCGATGCTGTTTGTCTGGTTTTTGCAAAGCAAGCAAACAAAAAGTCCATCGGAATTGACGCTTGACCAAACCGTGACGCGAATCAAAAATAAGGAAATAAAAGAAACCTTTTTCAAGGCATCACAAGTTGACGTGACTGACAAAGATGGCAACAAATTTTTTACTACCATCGGAAGCGACGCCACCCGCGAATCGCTTTTAAAGGAAGCTAACGCTGTAAATGATGTCAATCAAAGTTATATCAAAATTACTGACGAACCGCAGTCGAGCGGTTGGGGCTGGATTGTTTTAATCAATGCTCTACCGTTTTTACTGCTGATCGGCTTTCTCGCGTTCACTTTGCGTCAGATGCAAGCGGGCGGCAACAAGGCTCTCAGTTTCGGCAAATCCCGCGCTAAGTTGTTGAATAATCAGCAAAAGCGCGTAACTTTTAAAGATGTTGCCGGAGTCGAAGAACCGAAGGAAGAATTACAGGAAATCATCGAATTTCTGAAAGACCCGCAAAAATTTCAAAAACTCGGCGGAAAAATTCCGAAAGGTGTTTTGATGATGGGACCTCCGGGAACCGGCAAAACTCTTTTGGCAAAAGCCGTGGCGGGTGAAGCAAATGTTCCGTTTTTCTCGATTTCGGGTTCGGATTTTGTTGAAATGTTTGTCGGGGTCGGTGCCTCGCGGGTTCGTGATTTGTTCGAGCAAGGCAAGAAAAACGCACCCTGCATCATTTTTATTGACGAAATTGATGCGGTTGGTCGTCATCGCGGCGCAGGCTTAGGCGGCGGTCACGATGAACGCGAACAAACTCTTAATCAACTGCTCGTCGAAATGGATGGTTTTGAATCAAACGACGGCGTAATTTTGATGGCTTCGACCAATCGCCCCGATGTTCTCGATCCGGCACTCTTGCGTCCCGGACGTTTTGACCGGCAGGTTGTCGTTTCCTATCCTGATGTCAGAGGACGCGAGGGAATCTTAAAGGTTCACACCCGCAAAATTCCGTTGGACGAAAATGTTGATGTCAATATTATTGCCCGCGGAACGCCCGGATTTACCGGTGCGGATTTGGCAAATCTGGTCAATGAAGCGGCATTGATTGCGGCCCGCCGGAATAAAAAAGTTGTTACTTTAAGCGACCTTGAATATGCGAAAGACAAGGTTTTAATGGGACCTGAACGCCGCAGTATGGTGATTTCAGATAAGGAGAAACGCCTGACGGCGATTCACGAAGCCGGACACGCGCTCGTCGGGCTAAATATCCCCGAAAGCGATCCGGTTCACAAAATAACGATTATTCCGCGCGGCCGGGCGCTCGGCGTAACATTTTATTTGCCTGAACAAGATGTTTTGGGACGCACTAAAGAAGAACTTCTGGCAATGATCGCCAATGCGATGGGCGGCCGCATTGCCGAAGAAGTCTTCATCGGACAAATCACGACCGGCGCGTCAAATGATATTGAAAAAGCGACCGAACTCGCGCGGGCAATGGTTTGCCAATACGGAATGTCGGATTTAGGTCCGCTGGCTTTCGGTAAAAAGGAAGAACAGATTTTTCTCGGACGCGAAATCGCGCAACACCGTGATTTTTCGGAAGATACGGCGATTAAGATTGATATGGAAGTTAAAAGAATTGTTTCCGAGCAATACACTCGGGCGACGAAAATTTTGACTGAAAATCGGGAAGCGATGGAACGTCTGACCAACGCTCTGCTTGAATACGAATCGCTCGACAGCGCACAACTTCGACGGGTGGTTGCCGGGTTGCCGATTGACGGTGATGAACCAGTCAAGTCAACCAACGACGACGGTAACACTACGGCGAAGGAAGAAACGTCGAAGAATCCGTTTAAGAAGCCGATTCTGCCGCCGATTACGCCGAATAATCCGGCGACTGCCTAGC
>JBDTZT010000304.1:0-5610 GCA_040005005.1 Actinomycetota bacterium | reverse complement strand
CGCCGCTTCGATAGACCGAAATATCGCTTTTGCCGTCGCCGTCAAAATCAAATTTTGCGGCGGAAATTCCGGCTTGATTAATATTTAAACTTCTTGCGCCGATTGTTATTATCGTGCTTCGTCCGGCGCGCGCCAGATTCGGCAAAACATTAAAAGTCGCCGCGCCGTTGCCCGTTTGCGGCGCGGCAGTGACGACCACCCAATTGACATTTGAAACGGCTTGCCAACTGCAACCCGCGCCGGCTGTCACCGCAACATTACCGCTTCCGCCCGAGGCGGTGAAATTTAAATTTGTCTGCGCCAGCGAAGTCGGACAGCCCGAACCTTGCTGAACCTGAAAAGTGCGCGGATTAAAACCGTCGGTAATATTTATCAAACCTGTTCGCGCCGCGCCCGAATTGGCGACAACCGATAAATTCACCGTCGCGTTATTGACTCCGCTGGCCGGCGAATCAATCGTGATAAAAGAGCTTGCCGTTGAAACCGTCCAAGCGCAACCCGACGGAATATTTATTTGAAAACTTCCGCTTCCGCCCGTTGTCGGAAATGCTTGGACGGACGGCGAAATGCTGAAAAGGCAGGCATTTACCGAACTTTGAATATCGAGATTCCAACCGCCCGTAATCGTTCCGGCGTTGTTGCCGTTGTCGTCCACCACGTAAAGCGACCAGGCGCCGTTCGGATTTATTCCGTAAAACGCGCCGAGCGTCGAACCCGACGGAGAACCTTGCGGCGCGGGTGCGGGAAAAGTATCCGTGTCGTCAAAATTCGTCGGTTTGAAAATTCCCGAAGTGAGCGGAGAATTATCAGGCAAATTTACCGGTGCCGCGTCGGAAAATGTCAGCGACAGATTATTGACCGCCGCCTCACCGCCGGCATCCGACATCAAAATAATCCGTCGTCCGTTCGGTGCGACCAATAAAATATCAACATCATCCGGCAAAGTATGCGAAAAATTTTCGAGATTTACCGTGACGCCCGTTACCAAACCCGTTAATCCCGCAATTTGAATATCACTCGGATACGGATTTGCCGTGCCGGAATCGGCGATGCTGATGGAATTTGTGTTCGCGCCGGTCGCTATCGTTTCCACCGTAATCGAATCAATCCACCAACCGAGACTGGCAAAACTATCGTTTGAACCCATTCGCCAGCGAAATTGGACAGTTTGCCCGAAAGTGGTGGAAGGAAGTTGAACCGAAGTCTCCAAAAAGCCTTCCTGTGTCGCACCGCTCCACGCAAAACGCCCGGCCAGCGGATTGGTTGAAGAATTTAAAGTCGTCGTATAACCGCCCGAAAGAAAGACACAACCGGCGGCAAGCACATCTTGAAACTGTCCGTTCCCGATTTTTATCTCCAGAACGCCGCCGTCCCAAGTGTTTTCGACCGAATATTTGTGCCGAAAATTCAAAATGCTTCTGGCACCGGTAATGACAATGGGCGGCGAAGTCAGTTCGGACAAACCGGTTGTCGGAGTATTCGGCGCAAAAACCGCATTTGGCGCGGTGTCGCTGAAATTCGTCACGGTCGCAAAATTTACGCCGGCACCGCTCGCGTTTGTTGTCCAGCCGCCCGGAATTTGCGGAGCCGCCACGCTGTCGAAATTTTCACTGTACCGGATAACTCCCTGAACCGCTTCGGTTTCACTGACAGCTGCCGAAGATTTCCCGGAAAAATCAGTAAATAAAAGAATTATGAGCAAAATTAAGAAACTGAAAGACCAAAAATTTTTACTTTGTAGAATGAATTTTTTCGGCATTGATTTTCTTCAAAAAACTTTGAATGTGAATTTTAATGACTTCAAAGTTAAAATCATCTGTTCAAGTTGTCAATAAAAATCAGCATAAATCTTGCTTTTGAAACAAAAAACATTATAAAATTGCAAATTCTTGTTTTTTTAGAATTCTGTAAACTAATAGTTTTAAGTTGTCCGCTTCAAGATTAAGTTGTCCGCTTCAAGATATTGAGGAAAATTCGATGAAAAGATTTTCTGTGTCCTGTGTCCTGTATCAAACGATTTGCCTTTGCCTTTATATTTTTTCCGGCTTTGCCATAATCACCGCCCAAAATTTGCCTGAAGACGCGCCGATTTTAATCAGTCAGCCTGACTCGACACGCGCTTTGACCGCGAAACCGACGCGCAAAGGTGACGATTTTTCGCCGAAAATTTTTCCGGCGAGCGGAAATACGCGGATCACGTTTTTTGTAACGAATCTCGAACTTTTGCCGAATGAAGGCGCCAATGCTTTTCGCGTTGACGCGCAGGATGCGCGGGGTTTTCGTTATCCGCTGCAAATTATTTCGTTTGCGCCGACGACGGAACGTCCGTGGGTTTATGCTTTGACGGTCAAACTTCACGGCGCCATGGAAAATGTCGGCGATGTGCTGGTCAGAGCTAACTGGCGCGGCGTTTCGAGCAATCGGGTGCGGGTGGCAATCGGCTTTGAAAGCAAAAAACCGGATGACGATGCAGACGCAATTCCGACGCCGCTGCCCGAAAAACCGCCGGCCAAAGATCAATTGCAAAATATTGCGAGTTTGCCCTGGATCGGCGACCGCGTGCGGTTTATTGAACAAGCAACTTTCGGCGCTAATGCCGAACTTGAAATGCGTCTGCGGCGCGTCGGAATTTCAACGTGGCTTAACGAGCAGATGGAAGAAAAACGCGATGCCGCCGGCGCAATTCGCTATTCGGCATTTCCGTATCCGGATCTTGCACTGCAGCAAACAACGCCGCCGACAACCTGCACGGGAAATTGTTTGCGCGACAATTATTCGATGTATCCGCTGCAAAAATGGTTTTTCCGCGAAGCACTTTATGGTGAAGACCAACAGCTGCGCCGCCGCGTTTCGTGGGCACTGAGTCAAATTTGGGTGGTTTCGGGACGCGAAACGATTCAGCCTTCGCGGCTGCTGCCTTATATTCAAGTTTTGGACAAAAATGCTTTCGGCAATTATCGTGATTTGATGCGCGAATTGACGCTTAATCCGGCGATGGGAAACTATCTCGATATGGCGATCTCGACGCGTCAGAGTCCGAACGAAAACTACGCCCGCGAGATTTTACAGCTTTTCTCAACCGGTCTTTATATGCTCAATCAAGACGGCACGGTTCAGCGCGATGGGCAAGGTAATCCGATTCCGACATATGATCAAACGGTTGTCGGCGGATTTACGAAAGTCTTTACAGGCTGGACGTTTTGCGGGCAAGGCTGTCCGAATTCACAACCCGGAATCGTCAATTTCCGCGACCAGATGGTTTTGACTCCGGGTAATCACGACGCGACCGAAAAACAACTTTTGAATTATCCGGGCGCGGCTTCGATAATTCCCGCCGGACTCACTGCCGACCAGGATTTGGAACAGGCTTTGGACAATATTTTTTATCATCCGAATGTCGCGCCTTTTGTCAGTAAAACATTGATTCAGCAACTTGTGACGAGCAACCCGACACCGGCTTTTGTCGGTCGCGCAGCAGCGGTTTTTAATGATAACGGACAAGGCATTCGCGGTGATCTGAAAGCGGTCGTGCGGGCAATTTTGACCGACCCGGAAGCGCGGGGAAATTTGAAGACCGATCCCGATTACGGGCACTTGCGCGAACCCGTTTTGTTTGTCTCGAACATTTTGCGACCGCTTAGTCCGACCGCAAACACAAACGCAAATGGAATCTGTAGCGGTTTGAGCGACGGAGTTTTGAATAGTGTGACAATCACGCTTGACCAGGATGTTTTCAATTCGCCGAGCGTTTTTAACTATTATCCGATGACCTATACATTGCAAAATACCGATTTACACGCGCCCGAATTCGGAATTTTCTCGACCGGCACGGCTCTCAAACGTCCGAATTTTGTCAATCAGATGATTTTCGGAAACGGCATTCCGTTAAGCGCCGATGCCATTTGCGGAACGAAGGTGAATCTTTCGCGCTGGCAATCGCTCGCGTCAGCGGATTTAAGCGGCGCGTTGCTGGTTGACACGATGAATACGGAAATAATGCACGGCTCGATCTCGCCGACAGTGCGCGGACATATTTTGACGGCGGTTCAGGCAGTTGCCGTGGCGGATTCATTAAAACGGGCGCGAACCGCGCTTTATTTGGTTGCAACTTCGCCGCAATTTCAGGTGCAGAGATAGTTTGAGAGTAAAACAATGAAAGAATCAAGAAGAGAATTTTTCGGAAAATCTTGCAAGGCTTTAACGATGGCGGCGGTCGCCACGCAAATGTCGCATCTCGGTCTGGTCAGCGCATTGGCGCAGAAAAAGTCCAAAAAAGCAGTCTCGGTTGAAAGTTACAAGGCGTTAGTTTGCGTGTTTCTAAATGGCGGAAACGACAGCAATAATCTGGTCGTGCCGAAATACAACGAAGGCTACAACGAATACAGTGCGGCGCGGGCGGCGCAAGGTTTGGCGATTCCGCAAGCCAATCTTTTGTCAATCACGCCGCCGACATTGGGTGTTGAATTCGGTCTGCATCCGGTTTTAACTGAGCTACACGGGCTTTGGGGACAAAACAAACTGGCGGTCATCAGCAATGTCGGAACGCTCGTGCAGCCGCTCACAAAAGCACAATATTTGGCGGGTGCGCCGCATCCCGACCAGCTTTTTTCGCATTCCGATCAAGTTTCCCAATTCCGCACGGCGATTTCCAGCAACAGTTCGACGACGGGTTGGGGCGGACGGCTTGCCGACCGTACGGGAGTAATCAATCTCGGAGCGGCAATTCCGATGATCTCTTCGATGGCGGGCGTGACGGTTTTCAGCAACGGCGCATCGACTGCGCCATTGATTATCGAACCTGCACCGACACCTTTGAATCTGGTTTTGACGCTTAACGGTTTCGGCACAACGTCCGACGAATTGGCGCGGAAAACTGCGATGCAGAGAGTTCGCGGGGAAGATTTGGATAAAACGCTGATTCAATCAGCGGGATTTTTGACAGAGCAAGCCGTCAATGTCAGCGAACAGCTAAGTTCTGACCCGACTTTGACAGTTACGTTTCCAAATACGACGCTTGGAAACCAGCTCAAACAAGTCGCGAAACTGATGAAATTCCGCACCTCGCTCAATATGAGCCGTCAAATCTTTTTTGTTCAGCTTCCAGGTTTTGATACGCACGGCAGTCAATTAACCGGGCAGACAAATTTGTTCACTCAGCTCAGTCAGGCTTTGAAAGCGTTTTATGATGAAACGGTCGCGCAGGGAGTTTCGGGACAAGTCACGACTTTTACGATGTCCGACTTTTCACGCACGTTAAATCCGGCCGGAACGGGCGCCAATGTCGGCTCCGACCACGCTTGGGCCGGACATCATTTCGTGATGGGCGATGCGGTGGCGGGCGGAAATTTCTATGGCAGACCGACCGCGAACGGCACGATTTTCCCGACGCTCGTCAATAACGGGCCCGATGATGTCAGCAATCGCGGACGTTTTGTGCCGACGGTTTCGGTCGAAATGTATGCCGCGACACTAGCGCGTTGGTTTGGATTAACCGATGCGGAAATGTCGCTTGTTTTCCCGTATATAAGTAATTTTCCGACTTCGAATTTAGGATTTATGAACTGAATAAATTAAGGAAGAACTCCCAATGATAGGACAAAAGATTTCCCA